>CAIWIS010000415.1 GCA_903912795.1 uncultured Bacteroidales bacterium | reverse complement strand
ATCAATTTCGAGTAATTGAGTTAAATCCAATTTTGAAATAAGCAAATTATTACTCGCCTGTGTACATTGGAATTCTTCTTTGGCTCGTTGGGCATATAATTCCAGCAATTCGCCTTGTGCAATTCGCCCCTGAGCTAAAAGTGTTTTTCGTTGAATAAGCAAACTGTCGGTAAGTTGCAATTGTGATAACGCCATAGCTTTAAGCTCTTCATTTAGAAGAATTTTCAGATAAAAATTTGTCACTTCATCTCGTATTAGTTGCTTCTGATAGAGTACTTTTAAATCCGAGATAGTGAGTTCGTTCTTTCGGTATTTTATTTCGTAAATTGATTTTAAACCATCAAATAACTGAATGCTTGAATTCAATCCCCAATAGGATGTGGTTGAACTTGTAGCTGTTTTTTCGGATATAAAATTCCAATTGTGATTTGCTTCTGCATTTATTTCCGGTAATAATTTGTTTCGGGCTTCTTTTAGTTCAATTGCTGTTTTTGAAAATACAAGTTCAGCCTGTTTGATATTCCGGTTTGAATTTAGTGCAATATTTACACATTCTTCTAAACTATGTTTTTTTTGAGAATGTGCAAAAAATGCAGTTAGAATTGAAACAATAACAATGATAATTTTTTTCATTTAATCCCTGAATTTATTCGCTTTGTGGAAGTTGTTTGTGCCACATTTCGAAATAACGAGTTCCATTTTTGTATAAGGTTTGATGTGTTCCTTCTTCAATCAACTGTCCGTTTTCGAGTATTACAATTTTGTCAGCATCAATTACAGTGCTCAGCCTATGGGCAATAATTAAAATTGTTTTGCCCTGGTTTTTCAAATCGTTGATTACCTTTTTAACATGTTGCTCCGAGTCCGAATCTAATGAAGAGGTTGCTTCATCAAATATTAAAATATCCGGATTTTTATACAATGCTCGTGCAATGGCAAGTCGTTGTTTCTCTCCGCCCGAAAGTGCAGCTCCATTTTCACCAACCTGAGTTGTTAGTCCTCCGGGAAGTTTTTCAAGAAACGGAATTAGTCCTAACTCTTGAAAAATGTTCATAATTCGTTCCATATCAGGTTCTAAATCTCCTAATGCAATATTTTCAATGATATTTCCGGCAAATAAATTGAGCTGTTGGGGTACTGAGCTTATTTTACTTCGTAAACTTTCGTAGGTGAAGTAATTGATATCCAGATTATTTATGGAGATTTTACCTGAATTTACCGGATATAATTTTTGCATAAGCGAAGCTAATGTTGTTTTACCCGAACCGCTTTCGCCAATTACGGCAGTTATTTTTCCGTGCGGAATAGTTAACGAAAAATCCCGAAACACCTCTTTACGTGTCCCATAAGTGAAACTGACATTTTCAAATTTTACATCTCCAATATTATCTGACTTTAGTTCAATTTTATTTTCAGTACTTTCGCGTTCCAAATCCATTATCTCAAAAAGCCTGTCGGCTGCAATCAGCGCATTTTGTATCGACTTATTTGCGCCAATAATACTCGCAATGGGGCTCATAAAATAACCTATTATGGCATAAAACGACATAAGTTCACCT
>CAIWIS010000414.1 GCA_903912795.1 uncultured Bacteroidales bacterium | reverse complement strand
TGTACGCTGCAGGACGAGGACGAATGGGTGGATGACATGCGTGAACCATATTGCACCGAAACCTGGAAAATAATTAGCGAAAATGCCGAACATATCGACAGCTTTATTGCTGTAAGTCAGTACTATGCTAATTTAAAGCATTCTAAACTGACCATTCCTTCAGAAAAAATTAAAGTGGTTTACAACAGTTTAGGCGACGATCTAATTCGCAAAAATCAGCACTCAACTTATTTTCATACCATTGGCTATATGTCGAAAATCAACAGCCATTTTGGTGCCGATATTCTTTTCGAGGCCTTTGCCGAGTTAAAAAAAGAATCGCAATTTAGTAAGCTAAAACTCAAATATACAGGAGGATATACCGATGATTACAAATTAATTATTTCTGAAATAAAGCATAAAGCAAAACTACAAAATATTGAGAACGATATTGAATTTTTCGAAGATTTATCCTACGAGGGTAAAAAGAATTTTCTGGATTCGATAAGTTTATTTTGTGTTCCTTCGCGCCGAAAAGAAGCATTCGGGATGCATATTCTGGAAGCTTTTGCAGCCGAAGTTCCTGTTGTAATGCCCGAGATTGGTGCTTATCCTGAACTGATTGAAAAAAGTAAAGCCGGACTTTGTTACGATTCTGAAGACGTTTCTGTACTCACAAAAACGCTGAGGAATGTATTGACTGATAGAGAATTATACAACAATCTAAAACAGAACTGTCATGCAGCAATTAAAACTGCATTTAGTACAGTAGAACAAACAGATAAAATGGGAGAAATATATGGGAAATAAAGAAATTAATAAAATTGTTCCTGTTTTAAAATTCGAAAATATCTCCAAATCATTTGGAAATCAACTGATACTCAACAATCTTTCGATTGAAATTGAGAAAGGTGATACTGTGGCCATTGTTGGACCTTCGGGCTCCGGAAAAACTACGTTTTTAAATATTGTCGGTGCGTTGGATGTTGCTGATTCGGGAAAAGTATTATTTAAAAATCAAGACATTAGCTCCATGACCGAGAAAGAACGCAGTGAATTCCGAAATAAAAATATAGGATTTGTTTTCCAACAACATTATTTGCTGCCGCAATGCACAGTGTTGGAAAATGTGCTTATCCCGACTCTAACCTATACTAACAAAGCTGAAAAACTGGAGGCTGCAAAACGTGCCGAACAACTGCTCGATAAGTTGGGAATGTTCGAACACCGTCACAAATTGCCCGGACAAATGTCTGGCGGCGAGTGTCAACGCACCGCTTTTGTACGGGCATTGATAAATGAACCGGAACTGATTCTGGCCGATGAGCCTACAGGTTCGCTCGATGAGGAAAGTGCAGCCAAACTTTCGTCAGAATTAATTCAACTAAATAAAGAGCTGAATACTACACTTATAGTGGTAACACATTCCATGAAATTGGCGGAACAAATGAATACTGTTTTGTTCCTTAAACAACACAACTTGACGATTTAATCAATACTTTTAATAAACAATAGTGTGAATTATTGAAATACAAAATAATAAACAGATGAAAAAACTAACTAACTTATTTTTCTCTATGGCAAGTAGTGTAATTCTGCTTGTAATCTTCGCAATCAGCATTGGATATGCTACATTTATCGAAAGCAAAGAAAGTACTGAAGTTGCCCGACAAATTGTATACAATGCATTTTGGTTCGAAGTATTATTTATATTATTAATTTTCAATTTATTAGGCAGCATAGTAAAATATGAAATTTTATCAATACGTAAGCTAAGTGTCTTGGTTTTTCATTTGGCATTTGTAATTATTTTAATTGGAGCAGGAATTACCAGATACTTTGGCTCTGAGGGCATTATGCATATAAGAGAAGGTGAGGTAAGTAATGAAATTAGTTCCGATAAAACTTCATTACGTATTACAGCAACAGCTAATAATGAAACGGTTACAAAATCGGATGAAATAATTTTGAACGAATCAACAAACACTTATAATGATGTAATTTCGATAGCTGGAAAGGAAATTGAGTTCGAAATGGTGTCGTTTATACCAAATTCAACCGAAACAATAGTACCTGATCCTACGGGGGAGGCAGCAATATCCATTTTCACAATGAATAGTGAGAATAATGGGATGGATTTCATTTTACAAAAGGGAGAAACTACTGATTTTGAAGGAATAAAATTCACCTTTGAAGATAGTACTTCCAATGCAGATATACGTTTTTTCAGAAAAAATAATGATTTGTATTTCAACTCAAAGATACCTTTGAGTAAAACAAATATGATGGAGCAAAAGCAAGAAATGATACTGCCTGGATCTGAACGAAAAGCCGAACAAAAAACAATATTCAGAACTGAAAACTTGCTTTTTGTATTAAAAACTTTTTTGCCAAATGCACGAAAAAACATTTCGCAACTTACCCCCGAGATGAACAAGGCTGGAATTATAATTGAAGGCAAAAATGCACTCGTTTTTAATGTTTCAGATGGTCAAAAAACGCAACGAATCAATATTTTAAATGGAAATAATGGCGAAATATCTTCAGCTAAAAGTTTCCTAAATGGTGTTGAAATCAAAATTGAATACGGAACATTAACACAAAAACTGCCTTTTAGCATTAAATTGCGCGAATTTATTCTCGAACGATACCCAGGATCAAATTCCCCTTCCTCGTTCGCTAGCGAAATTACGGTATTAGATACTGATAATCAGACTGAAATGCCTTATCGCATATTTATGAATAATATTTTAAAATACAAGGGATATCGCTTTTTTCAGTCGTCGTACGACGAAGATGAGCAAGGAACTGTTCTATCGGTTAGTAATGATTATTGGGGAACTACAATTACCTATATTGGCTATTTTTTATTGATACTTGGGATGCTTGTTACTATGTTTAGTAAACACAGTAGGTTTCGGTCTTTACTCAAAATGAGCGACGAACTTCAACAAAAACGTAACAAATCCAAAATAACTGTTATACTGGCACTTATAGCTTCAGTTTCGTTTATGCAAGCCTCAAACAGCAAAAGTAAACACATTGAATCGCTTAACCAATTATTGATTCAAGATGCTGCGCAGGGCCGTATCGAACCTTTCAACACCTATTCTTCGGATGTGTTTCGTAAGATCAATAAATCAACTTCTTACAATTCAATGTCGGCCACTGAAGTTGTTCTGAATATGATAGCAAATCCGGAAAATTGGCAAAACGAACCAATTATAAAAGTAGCAAACAACGATCTAGCAAAAGAATTAGGAGCCATTAATAATTACGTATCATTCAATCAGTTATTCGATTATGATAACGGAGGCACTTACCGCCTTACCGAAAAGGTAGATGCTGTATATAAAAAGGAACAAACAGTTCGAAATAAATACGACAAAGAACTAATTAATTTG
This sequence comes from uncultured Bacteroidales bacterium, assembly GCA_903912795.1. Taxonomy (GTDB): domain Bacteria; phylum Bacteroidota; class Bacteroidia; order Bacteroidales; family Paludibacteraceae; genus Paludibacter. The sequence goes on along the minus strand of CAIWIS010000414.1, from coordinate 489 downwards.
GATGAGCGAGTAAATATCTGTTATCAGCTTTTTACCGGCGAATTATTGCATTTATTTCCAAATTCAACTAACAGTAACGAAAAATGGCAAACGGCTCTTGTAAACCATAATAAAAACGCCGAAACGCATGAACTCACAAAAGATATAAGTAGTGTACATGGAATGATGGGTAACGATTCACCACCTCCAGGTATGGGTGGTATGAGTGAAGAACAGATTAATGCAATAATGGGAATTGCAAATACAGATTCCATAAATACAACTACGAGCCTGTTCGAGAACTATTTACAATCGGTGAGAAATGCATATACAAATGGCAATTGGCAAGCTGCTGATGAGCAATTAAATGCCATAAAAAGATTTCAAATTGAAAATGGAGGTATAAATATTCCATCTAATACGCGCATTAAAATGGAAATACTTTATAATAATCTAAATCTATTTGGAAAACTCGGCATTGTATTTATTTTGATTGGCTTATTATTGCTT
>CAIWIS010000413.1 GCA_903912795.1 uncultured Bacteroidales bacterium | reverse complement strand
TTTCGCGAATAGCAGCAAATCAGGCGCTTTACATAAATAATGGGTATACACTTAACGAATACTTCAACGATGTGGATACTCAAATTTGGAATCAAACTTCCAAAAGTCAATTGACAAATTACGACAGACATATTCAACTTGCCTATATCGACAAACTTTGTGGATTGGTTGAGCCGTTTTTTTCAACAAGTACAAAAGGAGAACCTCGTCAGGCAAACGAAACTGTTTGGGCTTCAGTAGCAGCAACGCAATTGATAACTACACGTGCAAGAGTTGTACAATTATTGTCAGCTCAAGCTCAAAATTCCGGACATTACAAATTAATAATTAGCAAAATAGATAAAATTTCAAAATAAGAATATAAAAAATGACTCAAAAAATTGTAAAACTACTCGTTATTATTTTTCTGTTTTCAGGACAAGTAAAAGCCGACGAAGGTATGTGGTTGCCTTTAAATATCTCGCAAAACATTAAGCAGATGAAAAAGGCAGGATTGAAACTTTCTGCTGATGATATCTATAGCATTAACAAAGTTTGTCTCAAAGATGCCGTGCTTGGTTTGTCGACCGAGGATAATGCTTTTGATAGTTTTGCTTCGGCCAGTTTTATTTCGGACAAAGGCTTGGTTGTTACTAATTATCATCCAATAATTCGTTATCTCGAAGCACTTTCGAATGCCAATAGGGATTTTTTGAAATTTGGATATTGGGCTACAAAGCCTGAAGAAGAAACCTATTGTCGTGGAATGAATATTATTCAATTAGTTCAATTGGTGGATGTTACAGCTGATTTAAAAGTAGATAATGATTCGCTTAAAGCCGATGCAGAATCAGATTTAATAAACAAAAAGGCTAAAGTTTTAATATCGAAATACACAAAAGGACAGAAACTTGATGGTAAAATAACATCCTTTATGGGTGGAAATCAATATATTTTATCCATTTACCGTGTGTACGAAGATGTGCGTATGGTGGCAGCTCCTCCTATGGCTTTGGGTAAATTTGCCGGTGATGCCGATAACTGGACATGGCCACGCCACACTGCCGATTTTTCGCTACTGCGTGTGTATGTAAACGATAAAAATGAGCCAGCTAAATACAAAAAAGAAAACAAAGCTTTAAGTGGAAATCCTTTTTTGAAAGTGTCCATCGCAGGTGTAAAGGAAAACGATTATGTAATGACAATGGGCTATCCGGCTCGTTCTAGAATGTATATTCCTTCGTTTGCTGTCGATTTTATGGAGAATGTGGAATTGCCAGCTCGTACAAAAATACGAGGTGAGAAATTGCGCATTATCAATGCTGGACTCGAAGCAAACCCCGAAATTAAATTTCGTTACACTTCGCGCGTTAACAGCATTGCAAATAATTATTTGCGTTGGAAAGGTGAGCTAAATGGACTTAAAAAAATGCAATTAACAGCACAAAAAGTGGCTGAAGAAAAGGAATTGATGGATTGGATAAATGCCGATGCATCTCGTAAAGCAAAGTATGGCGATATTATTGAAATACAACGTAAGATTTACGACGACTTAAAACCTTATAAAGTTGCCGATATTTATTTCAACGAAGCTGGTTTAAGTGGTGCTGAGGTGGTTCCATTTGCTGGGAAGTTTGAAAAATTAGTGCAGATGTTCAACCGTTCGAAAGTAAATCAAGCTGCCGTAAAAGGCGAAGTTAGTCGCTTGATACCATTAACCGAACAGTTTTTCAAGGATTGGGACTATGATATCGACCGTGAAATGTATCGTAATATGTTTTATTTGTATTATCAAAATGTAGATCAGAAATTTATTTCGGATGCTATGACAAATACGTTGAAAGCATACAATGGCGATGTTGATAAATATGCTGCAGATGCTTTCGAAAAATCAATAGTT
>CAIWIS010000412.1 GCA_903912795.1 uncultured Bacteroidales bacterium | reverse complement strand
TAAATATTGTAGGTAACCCTATTGGTTTTATGGATGGATTTTTAGGGTTAATTCCAGGTTCAGTTGGTGAAACTTCGGCTTTGGCCATTTTAATTGGAGCAATACTACTTTTAGTAACACGCATAGCAAGTTGGAAAACCATGTTTTCGGTATTTGCTGGTGGTGCACTTATGGCATTGGTATTTAATATGTGGGGACCTGATACTGCAGCAGCACATTTCCCTTGGTACAATCATTTGGTATTTGGTGGCTTTGCTTTTGGGGCCGTATTTATGGCAACTGATCCTGTAACTTCGGCACGTACCGAAACTGGTAAATGGATTTATGGAGCACTAATTGGTGCCATGGCAATTATCATTAGAGTTCTTAATCCAGGTTATCCGGAGGGAATGATGTTAGCAATTTTGTTGATGAACATTTTTGCTCCACTTATTGATTATTATGTAGTTGATGCCAATATTAAACGCCGTTTGAAACGCGCTAAAACTAATTAAAACGGAGGTATATAAAATGAATACAAACAGTAACGGATATACAGTTATATATGCAACCGTGATGGTTATTATTGTTGCATTGATGCTTGCATTAGTTTCGAGTGCTTTGAAAGACACTCAAACAGCTAATGTAGAGTTAGATAAAAAGAAGCAGATTTTAGCTTCGTTGAATATTGATTTAGAAGGAAAAGATGCTGCAACAATTTACGATGAGTATATTGTTGAAGAGATGGTGGTAAATTATGAAGCTGAGATTTTAGATACTACAAAATTTTGTGCATTTAAAATTGATTTTTTAAAAGAACTAGCTAAAAGCGATGCGGAAAAAAAATTGCCAATTTATGTTGCCAAAGTTGATGGTAAAACCAAATACATAATGTCGATGAAAGGTACTGGATTATGGGGTCCAATTTGGGGTTATGTGGCTTTAAACGATGATAAAAATTCAATATTTGGTAGCTATTTTTCGCATGCAAGCGAAACTCCTGGTTTAGGTGCCGAAATTGCATATAAACCATTTCAAAGAACTTTAATAGATAAAAAAATTCTGGGTACTGATTTAACTTTTAAATCAATATCAGTTTTAAAACCCGATAACAAGCCTAACAGTGAATACGAAATTGATGGTATTTCGGGTGGTACAATTACGAGTAAAGCAGTTGAAAAGATGATTTTCAATTGTCTAGGACAATACAAAGCATTTTACGATATTAAAGTGGAAGGAGGAGCCAAGTAATGAGTAAATTAATTTCAGAAAAAACAAAAGAGGTTTTTTTAGGCCCATTAAGCAAAAATAATCCAATTACCGTTCAGGTATTGGGTATTTGTTCGGCGTTGGCAGTTACATCCAAACTCGAACCAGCTTTGGTAATGGGTATTTCAGTAACTATAATTGTTGCATTTTCAAATGTCATTATATCGCTTTTACGCAATACTATACCAAATCGTATTCGTATAATTGTTCAGTTAGTAGTTGTTGCTGCATTGGTTACAGTAGTAAGTGAAATTTTAAAAGCCTATGCTTATGATGTGAGCGTTCAGCTTTCGGTTTATATTGGTCTTATTATTACCAACTGTATACTTATGGGTCGCCTCGAAGCATTTGCAATGGGGAATAAACCTTGGGAATCATTTGTTGACGGTTTAGGTAATGGTTTTGGCTATGCCTGGATTTTAGTTGCAGTAGCATTTGTGCGCGAATTGTTAGGTTCGGGCAGTTTATTAGGTTTTAAAGTTATCCCACAATCAGTGTACGATGCTGGATATATGAATAATGGCTTAATGATGATGCCTCCAATGGCATTAATTATTGTAGCATGTATTATTTGGATTCACCGTGCGCGTAACAAAGATTTACAAGAAAAATAAAGAAAACACTATATGGAAAACATAGTCAGTATATTTGTTAAGTCGATTTTTGTCGACAATATGATTTTTGCATTTTTCCTTGGAATGTGCTCATACCTAGCGGTATCGAAAAACGTAAAAACATCACTCGGTTTAGGAGTGGCAGTGATTTTTGTGTTGGTAATAACTTTGCCTATCAATTATCTTCTCGAAGTACATATCCTAAAAGAAGGTGCTTTAGCATGGATTCACCCAGCATTTAAAAGTTTAGATTTAAGCTATTTGGCTTTTATTTTGTTTATTGCTGTAATTGCAGCTATGACACAGTTAGTTGAAATGGCGGTTGAAAAATTCAGTCCTTCACTTTATGCTTCGCTTGGAATTTTCTTGCCTTTAATTGCTGTAAACTGCGCCATTATGGGAGGTTCCTTATTTATGCAGCAACGTGCATTTAATAATGTAGGTGAAGCTACATCCTATGCCATGGGCTCTGGAGTGGGTTGGATGTTAGCTATTGTAGGTCTGGCTGCCATACGCGAAAAAATGGAGTACTCGGATGTTCCTGCACCTTTACGAGGATTAGGAATTACGTTTATTACCGTTGCATTAATGGGATTAGCTTTTATGTGTTTTTCAGGATTAAAAATCTGATAAAACTATAAAAATTCATTTTGGTTTAGGAAAAATAATACAAATAACAATTTAATCTCACCCTGAAAACAAGTTTTTCGTTATGGGTTGAATAAAAATTATGATTTTAGCTATAAATTCAACAATGGTTATTTCCAGCTTAGTGGTTTTCCTGCTGGTAATATTACTTCTAGTGATAATGCTATTAGTTGCCAAACGCTATTTGGTGGCAACAGGCGATGTAACTATCACAATTAATGGTGATAAACAAGTTGTGGCAGAGTCAGGTAGTACTTTGTTAAACACACTTTCTACACAAAGTATTTTTCTACCTTCAGCGTGTGGTGGAGGTGGTTCATGTGCTCAATGTAAATGTCAGGTGCTTGAAGGTGGAGGCGAAATACTTCCAACCGAAACGGTACATTTTACGCGCAAAGAAATTAAAGACAATTGGAGACTTGGCTGTCAGGTGAAAGTTAAAAACGACATGTCCATTCACATGGAAGAATCCATTCTCGGAGTTAAAAAATGGGAATGCGAAGTGGTGTCGAACCGCAATGTCGCAACCTTTATCAAGGAATTTAAAGTTAAACTACCCGAAGGTGAAAAACTCAATTTTACTTCAGGTGGATATATTCAAATTGATGTTCCGAAATACGATGTGAAATTTACCGACTTTGCCATCGAAGAGCAATTCCGTGGCGATTGGGAAAAATTTAAAATGTGGGATTTGGAATGTAAAAACGAAGAAGAAACCATGCGTGCATATTCCATGGCTAACTATCCTGCCGAAGGAAATATTGTAATGTTGAACGTTCGTATTGCAACTCCTCCTTTCGACAAAGCTAAAGGTGGTTGGGCTGATGTTAAACCGGGTATTTGCTCGTCGTATATTTTTAACCTCAAACCAGGCGACAAAGTTCAGGTTTCAGGACCATTTGGCGAGTTCTTCCCAATCCTAAACTCGAAAAAAGAAATGCTTTACGTAGGTGGTGGAGCTGGTATGGCGCCACTTCGTTCGCATGTGTTGCATTTATTGAATACACTTAAAATTTCGGATCGTAAAATTACCTATTGGTATGGAGCTCGCTCGAAAAAAGAAATTTTCTATGAACAAGATTTCCGAAAACTCGAAGCCGAATTTCCTAATTTTACATTCAATATTGCTTTGAGCGAACCTCAGCCTGAAGATAATTGGACTGGTATGGTAGGCTTTATTCACCAAGTTATTCACGACGAATATTTAAGTAAACACGATGCACCGGAGGATATCGAATACTACATGTGTGGTCCTGGCCCTATGGCTAAAGCAGTCGAAAAAATGCTTTGGGACTTAGGTGTTCCTCGCGAAAATTTAATGTTCGACGATTTTGGAGCATAACAAATTTCTATATTAAAAAACGGCATTATTCAAATTTGAATAATGCCGTTTTTAGTAAATGTTATTTTTAAACTACTGCTTATTAACAATTAAATGATAGAGTTCATCTGTGTTGCTTACAAAATGCCTTGCGCCTACCTCTTCGAGTTCTTTTTGAGGACGGAATCCCCACAATACACCAACAAAATCGACTCCTGCATTATATGCTGTTGCTACATCAACTCCTGAATCCCCTACATATAACACTTCCGTTTTATCCACATTGGCATTGGTAATAATCTCGTTCAGAATAGCGGGGTTTGGTTTTGGTGCATGTCCTTCGCGTTGTCCAAATACATCGTTAAAAACAATTTCCGGGAAAAATCGAGCAGCTAAATCGACAGTTGCTGCATGAAATTTATTGGAAGCTATGGCAAGTTTAAAATCCGCAGCATAAAGCTTCGTTAATACTGAATTAATACCTGGGTAGGGTTGCGTGAAGTCATCAGAATGTGCATTGTAATGACGTATAAACTCCATTTTAAGCATTGAAATGTCATCCGCTGAACGATTGTCAACTGGCAATGCTCTTTCGAGTAATTTGTTGACTCCATTGCCTATGAAAAAACGATAATCATCGGTCTTATGTGAAGGAAAATTAAAATGCTCCAATGCAAAATTTACACTATTAGCCAAATCATGAATAGTGTCGAGCAGGGTACCATCCAAATCAAAAATCAATAATTTGTACATGAAATTTTAATTATTTTTTACCATGCAAAGATACTTCAATTTATGTGATCTGAATTGTGTTTGAGATAGCTGTAAGTTCAATTATATTTTGTTTAACACTATAAAGACTTGTTTGTCTATATTTTTTTGTATTTTTGTAAGTCTTAAATTAGCGAGGTAGAATTTATGATGTTTGTTTCGCATTAAATTATAAATTTATTACCAAAACGTAAATTAAGTATTATGTCAAAAATTTCAATTATTGCTGCAGTTGCCGACAATTATGCGATTGGGAAATCGAATAAATTACCTTGGCACTTACCCGCTGATTTAAAGCATTTTAAATCACTTACTACAGGAGCGGCCGTGGTGATGGGAAAACGAACATTCGAAAGTTTACCAAATGGACCATTGCCAAACCGTAAAAACATTGTACTTTCGTCCATGATGAGTGAGGGCGTTACCGAAGGATATTATGAAGCCAACTCAATTGAAGATGCTTTGGAATTATGTGATAACGAAAAAGAGGTCTTCATTATAGGTGGTGGAGCGGTATACAAACAATCAATGGAATTTGCTGATTTAATGTATATTACATGGGTTCATGCCCAATTTGCTGCCGATGCTTTTTTTCCAACTATTGATTTTGAAAAATGGACTGAAGTGAGTCGTGAAGATTTTGAACCCGACGAAAGAAACATATATCCATACTCATTTGTGACCTATCAAAAAGTATAAGCATTTTATTTATGCTATTCAAAAACCACTTTCAATAATGAAAGTGGTTTTTTTTGTTAAAAAATACAATAATACTTGCAGTTTTATCAGAATATGAAATAAATACTTGCAAAATAATTATCTTTGTTTTATAATTATATCAATATAACATAAAACACACATAAACAAATGAGCTATTTATTTAAACCTAAGGGATATCGTCCTTTGCTTGATTTACAGCAAACGGAGCTTGGTATAACTAAAATTAAAGATTTTTTTCAATCTAACCTTTCATCCGAATTGCGTTTACGGCGCGTAACCGCACCTCTTTTTGTTTTACGCGGTACTGGTATCAACGATGACCTTAATGGCACTGAACGTGCTGTAAATTTCCCTATTTTGGATATGGGAGAAGTGCGCGCCGAAGTGGTTCATTCACTAGCCAAATGGAAACGCCTCACATTGGCGGATTATAATATCGAAAACGGTTACGGAATTTATACCGATATGAATGCTATTCGTGCTGATGAAGAACTTGGAAACCTACATTCACTTTATGTGGATCAATGGGATTGGGAACGTGTAATGACTGCGGATGAGCGAAATATTGACTTCCTGAAAATGATTGTTCGTAAAATCTACGCTTCGTTTTTGCGTACCGAATACAATGTTTCGGAAAGTTTCCCTCAGATTAAACCTTGGCTGCCCGAAGAAATTACTTTTATTCATGCCGAGGAATTGCGACAATTGTATCCTACATTGACTTCGAAAGAACGCGAAACAGAGTTTGTGAAAAAACACAAAGCTGTTTTTGTAATTGGCATTGGTGGTGCACTGGGCGATGGAATGAAACATGATGGACGTGCTCCCGATTATGATGATTGGTCAACAATTGCCGAGAATGGACTTCCGGGTTTGAATGGCGATATTTTGCTATGGAATCCAGTATTGGAATTAGCTCTCGAAATTTCGTCGATGGGAATTCGTGTTGATAAAGCTGCATTGCTACGTCAGCTCGAGATTGAAGGCAAAAACGAGCGTTTGGAAATGTATTTCCATAAACGCTTAGTCGAAGGTACTTTGCCACTTTCAATTGGTGGCGGTATTGGCCAATCGCGCCTTTGTATGTTCTTCCTGCGTAAAGCACATATTGGCGAAATTCAGGCAAGCCTTTGGCCCGAATCAATGCGTACCGAATGTGCCGAAAACAATATTCCATTGATTTAAAAAACAAAGAATCCCGAACAAAATTGCTCGGGATTCTTCGTTTTTATTTAACTACAATGGCCTTTAAGTTATTGTTTCGTATTTGAATACCAATTTCGGAACCAGCTTTCGAAAATGCTGTTTTAACATAGCCCATTCCAATTCCTGTTTTTGTGCCCGGTATCATACAGCCCGAAGTGACATGGCCAATAACTTCGCCGTTTAAATCTGTAATGTCGTACCCATGACGTGGAATTCCCCTTTCAGTCAATTCAAAACGAACTAATCTGCGATCAACACCAGTTGCTTTTTGGTTTTCTAATAGCGGTCGGTCAATAAAGTTTTTACCGTCAACAAATTTTGTAATCCATCCCAACCCCGCTTCTATTGGCGAAGTGGTATCATCTATATCATTTCCGTACAAGCATAATCCCTTTTCGAGGCGCAACGTATCACGCGCACCAAGTCCAATTGGTTTTATGTCGTAAGCAGCTCCCGCTTCAAACAGTGCGTCCCAAATTACATCCGCATGTTCCGGGTAAAAATAGAGTTCAAAACCCCCTGCTCCTGTATAGCCATTATTGGATAAAATAACATCCTTCACCCCGGCAAAATCACCTGTTTTAAAACTAAAATAGGGTATTTCCTTTAGATTGACAGATGTAAGTTTTTGCAGCATTTCAGTTGCTTTTGGACCCTGTACAGCCAACTGCGCCATCCAGTCCGAAGCATTTTCAAGCTCAGCACCCTCTGTATTGTTTGATACGCACCAATTCCAATCTTTTTCAATGTTCGAAGCATTAACCACCAACAGGTATTTTTCATCCTCGTAGCGGTATACCAGCAAATCGTCAACAATACCACCTTTACCATTGGGGAAACATGCATATTGAATTTTTCCTATCGTTAGCGCACTTACATCGTTCGATGTCACTTTTTGCAAAAATGCCAATGCATTCGGCCCCTTTACCCAAAATTCGCCCATGTGCGAAACATCAAAAACCCCAACATCTGTCCGAACAGCAATATGTTCGGCTGTAATCCCAGTTGGATATTCTATTGGCATATTATATCCTGCAAATTCGTGCATTTTTGCCCCCAGAGCAATGTGTTTTTCGGTAAAAGGAGTTGATTTCATTTTTTATGAATTTTTTTTCAATTAAGGTACAAAGGTAAATAACTTATTTGTATTAAGAAAATAGTTTTCTGGGCGTGCCCCTGCGGCCTGCCTACCGCATTTATCTACTGGAGGTAGAGGCAGGGTCGGGCTTTCGCTGCTGCCCCTGCTTGCTACGCCGCAGTGGCATTCGCTCTATCCCTCACGCAGTCCAGCGCGAAGCGCAGCACGTTACTCAATTTTGTTTATAATTCTTAAAAGTAAGATTATGTTATTAACCAAATTATCACATTCAATTAAAGCTCGCTCAATTACATGTTATTAATGCATAGGAGGTAACGGTATTATGTTTATTTCTGTTTTAAAATCCCTTTCATTTGATTTCCGACTCATACTCTTTCTGTGTATTATTTGTTTAAAACTCAATAACTACAAATATTGTAGTTCAGAAGTCGAAATGTCTTTTAATGCTGTTTTTATGAAATCACGCTGTTCTTTGAAAACTTTTTTAACGGGACTTTATCTCTTTTGTATTGTTACTGTGTCTGCTCAAACATCCCTTATTGATTCTCGTGCCAAGGCGGTATATAATACGTTTAAAAGCTGTACATCCTATACAACAGTAGGGATGAATGCAAGACATGGGTCGCAGGCAGCTGCAGCACGCCTGAAGGCATATAATGGCAATGATTAGTCAGAATAATATTTTCTGCGTAAATGATTTTTTATCTGCAATTATTTGCAGTAGATAGAATCCTCTTTTTGATATAGGTACGAAATTACTGGCTGTAATTGGGTTGGTTTTCAAAGCAAGAAGCTGAGTACCACAAAGGGTAAACAATTGAATATTTGTAATGACATTGCTGTTTCCGGTATTTATTTCAATGCCATCAATCTTTTTTTTATATTTCAAAGGTTTATACGCTACCAAATCTATGGCACTATTCAAATCAGCTGATATTTTTACATTATAATTCCATGTTTCAGTATTAAAAGGCAGCGCTGGTAATCCTGCATTGTTAATTAAATTTGGGTTGGGAGTTGGAGAATGCGCATATCGAACGTATTGCGGTTGCGAAACCTGATTAGATGTCAATTCAATAGAATTCCCTACAATAACTGCAACTGCCTGATAATACACTTTATTTGCTCCTGCAATCTCAAATTCACGAACATTGTTATTATCATGTGTTTTTATTCCTGTCCCTATAGTACTTTGCTGAAACTTAACAACTGCTTTGTTTCCTGAAAATGCTATTTGATCGAGAAGAGGTCCGCTAAATTGGATATTTTTACCATAATCTTTGGCTAGTGCCCACAAAGCAAGTCTTTCTCCAATGGGTTTTTTAACCATGGGATGTATATCATCCGGGGCGATATCATTCAAATCAATGCTGACAGCCATTCCTGTATTCGGAACAGTAAGCAATGTGGTTTGTGCATTTCGGAAAGCAGGCCAGCTTGTTCCTTTCGAATATTGGGGCAATTGTACATAATAAACCGGGAAATTTCCCTGTCCCCATTCCAACCTGAAATTATTAACCATTGCTGACCACAGGCGCGGAGACACATCGGGCTGACCAGAATTTCCCTCGCCCTGATACCAAAGTAACCCTTTTATTGTGAATTTTTTTATTCTCGTTTCAAATCTAATTTATTACCAATAATACTTTTTCATTATTTCCTGCATTTCGGGCATTTTTTCATCTTCTGTATCGCCACAAGCTTGTTTTTGATTGAGCAATTCTTTTTTAAGTTTGGCAATTGTAGCTTTGTAGGCTGGATTGGCATATTCATTTTTCATTTCAAATGGGTCGGTACGTAAGTCAAATAGTTCCCATTCAGGGGTATAAGGGGTTACGTAATGCGAAGATCCCGTTTTTCCGAGCGGATGACCATAATAAAATATCAATTTAAAATCGTTGGTGCGAATTCCAAAGTGTGCTACTGTTTTGTGGTATATTTCGTTATTCATCCAGTAACGATAATAAAACGACTTACGCCAATTTGTGGGTGTTTTTCCTTTGGCATTACTAAAAAAACTTTTACCTTGCATTACTGATGGGACTTTTATACCGGCCATTTCCAAAAAAGTTGGTGCAAAATCGGCATTGGTAATAATATCTTTGTTAATCTGTTTTGGTCTAATTGCTTTTGGATAACGGATTACAAAGGGCATATTGATACTTTCTTCGTACATCATGCGTTTGTCGAACCAGCCATGTTCGCCCAGGAAGAAGCCCTGATCGGAAGTATAAACTACGATGGTATTTTCTGTCAATCCGTTTTTATCCAGATAATCAAGTAAGCGTCCCACATTCTCGTCAACTCCTGCCATGCAACGCAAATAATCTTTCATATAAATCTGATACGCCCACCGCCTGTGTTCATCGCGACTTAGATTTGTTGGAATATCTGTTTTAAGGTCAACTTTATCCATTTTCTCCATTGTCATGTGAATTCGGTTGTTATATTCGCCTTTACCTTCATAACTTTCGAGCAAACTTACAGGTTCGGGCAAGTTAATATCCTTAAACAAATCTTTAAACTTTGGATCGGGTTCGAACGGGCGATGAGGAGCCTTGAAATGACACAACAGCAAAAACGGTTTGGATTTATCGCGACTTTCGAGCCATTCGAGCGATTTATCGCCAATTAACGAAGTAATATGGCGGCCTTTGAATTCAGTTCCTTTCGATTTCTCGAAAGAAGAACCATCGAGTTGTCCTTTTACATTAAAAAACGGATCAAAATAACGTCCCTGTCCTTTCATAGCAAAATAATAATCGAATCCCTGAGGTTCGGTAACTAAATGCCATTTACCCACCAAAGCTGTATTGTAACCGGCACGCTGAAAAAGCACGGGCATTGTTTCTGCTTTCGTATCAAGGACATCATCAAGCGTATAAACACCATTTTTATGGCTGAACTGACCTGTAAGAATAGTTGCACGGCTTGGTACACTGATGGAATTCAGCGCATAGCAATTGTTAAACCGGACTCCTTCGTTGGCAATTCGATCGATATTTTTGGTTTGAAAAACATCGGTAAAGCGGCTTCCGTAACAGCTTACTGCATTGTTAGCAGCATCGTCGGACATGATAAATATTATGTTCGGACGTTCTTGTTTATTGGTTGAAAAACCAGACAAGACTGATAATGCAAGCATACCAGTAGATGCTGAAATAACTTTGTTAATCATATAAATTTAATTTTCGTTCCAGTCAAATTTGTAGTTACCCGGACTAAGTTCTAAAGTTTTGTTGGTAGTTACCGTAGCTTTACAATTCTGTGGAATACTAACCTTTAATGTTATTTTATTGCCTTTGCGTTCCCATGCCGAACTTATTCTCCCATTTAACGAAACATATTCGCCTTTGGCGCTATTTAAACTCTTGGTATAATATGGCTTAATAATTATATTTTGAAACCCGACAGCATTTTCAGGCTGCCTGATACCTGCCAAATGATTCAACATCCAGGCCGAAATATCGCCTAAAAATACGTGATTTAGCGAAGCTTTATCGTATTCTTCTTTTTGAAACCACTCGGGCAAAGTTGTAAGGCCTGCTTTTATCCAACTTGTCCACGAAGGTGGAGCGTCGTTAAGCAACATTTTTACTACAGTTTCATGGAAACCATATTGAGCAAGCATACGAGGAATATATCGACTACCCAGCATACCAAAATCGACTGAGTAATTGTTTCCAACAACAACATCATTGAGTTGTGCAGCAAGCTTTTGACGGTTTTTTTCGGACACTAAGCCAATATACAAAGGATATGCAAACGAAGTTTGAGACCCATTGGCATAAACGCCTGTTTGCTCATTGAAGTATTTTAAATTAATAATATCCTTAAGTGCAGCCGCTTTGTTTTTATATCGCGTATTATCTTTATTAATTAAAACCGAAAACTCCGACATTAATTTATTCATATAAAAATACGAGCACATGCTAGTAAAATCAGTTGGTGTTTTGGTTTTTGCCGGTACCCAATCACCAATTCCAAATGTTATCATTCCATCTTTCTCGCGCGAGCTTAGGTAATTAAGGTATTTCACCATTGTTGGATAGAGTTGCTCTATAGCCCTAGTTTGTCCGTAATACCGATAAAGTGCTTCGGGTATAGCAAACATTGCCACATCCCAAGTAGGACCCACCCAGTCGATATAACCCCAATTGGCACTTGGAACAATACCTGCAATACGCCCTTCAGTATTTTGGTTGTCGATAAAATCACGCATCCATTTTTCGTACACCTGCAATCCATCATAGTTTAACAGGGCCAAATCAATCGAGATATATGCATCAGCCGTCCAACCGTTTTTCTCGCGTTGCGGACAATCGGTAGGAATGCTGTGTAAATTACTCAAATATGAGCGCATAGTGGCAGCATACAGCTTATTGAATGTAGGATTGGAACATTCAAAATTTCCGATTTTCGGCAAGTTGGTATGGACAAATATCCCTTGAATATTCTTTTTGGTAATGACAACCGGTTCGGAACTCTCAATTTCGACATACTGAAAACCATGATATGTAAAGTCGGGAATAAAAACTTCTGGCTTTTTATCGCCCCTGAAGTAATAGGTATCCATTTGAAATACCTCCGACGAATCGATTACGGGTTTTGGCCCTAATCGTTTAACCAAAGGTCCTTCCTTTTGAAAGTACTTATTGATAAAATCCTGCGTTAACCGACCAGAATTGGCAAGTTGTTCGCCATATTTCAGCGTGATTTTTGTTCCTTTAGGAGCTTTAAGTTCCAATCGACAATAACCTGCTGAATTTTTACCAAAATCAACTACATATATTTTTGGACCATAAGATTTTATTGAAATAGGGCTTAATGTTTTAGTTTCGGCTATTGCCGGCATAATCTGCGATTCGATAATGGGTGCCGGCGAAGTTGTAAGTTTTGCATTTTTCCATTCTGCGTCATTAAAATCAGCCATTTGCCATCCTTTTTGTTCCAATCGGGCATCGTACACATCGCCGCTGTAAAGATTGTTGAAAAGATAGGCACCGGTTGAAGATCGCCAAGAATCATCACTCACAATGGTAGTATGCGTACCATCGGAGTTTTCAATTTCAAGTTCACACAACAATTTTGGTCGGTCGCGCCAGGCAGCCTGGTCGAAATTCCACACTGCTAGCGACTGGATATTAAACCAACCATTGCCCAATACAGCTGACAAGCTGTTTTTGCCCTTGGCAACTAAATTTGTAACATCGTGAACACTATACAAAATTCGCTTGTCGAATTGAGTATATCCAGGATTTAGCACATAATTTCCTACCCTATTCCCATTAATATACAGTTTATAATAGCCCGCTGCCGAAACATACAACCTTGCTTTGACAGGTCTTTTGTCGGTATCGAATGTTTTTCGGAACAAAGGCGAAGGTTTGTACTCTTTATCAAAGGCATCTGTAATCCATTTTGCTTTCCAATTGGCTTTAATTCCTGTTTCGAACCAAGAAACAGGTGATAATGTTTGTTTTGTCTTATCGGAATTCCACGCCTTAACACGCCAAAAATAACGGGTTTTATTCAGTAGTTTTAGAAATTTTATTTCCGCATTACTTACTGCTGACTGAATCACCGCTGTTTGAAATACATCGGCTGTTCCTGCCTCCAAATTCGATTGCTGTGTTGCCACTTCAATTTGATAATAGGCCTGACTAAAAGGCTCTTCACCTGTATAGAGCCATGAAAATCTAGGACTTTCGGTATCGACACCTAAGGTTTGAGTCTGAAATTCACATTTCAAATCTACAATTCGAAGGTTAGACGAAAGTCCGTTAATCACAAAAAACACATTCAATACCAATAATAAAAACTTACAATTCTTCATTCTTAGAATAATTAATTAGCTGGTGTTAAGTTAAACGAACGAACAGCCCTTACTCTGAAATAATTTGTTTTTAAAAACGCTGTAGGTTTTTGATTTGCATTTTGGAACGAATGTGCCCAAATGCGAGAAAAGGTAACTGCACTCGAGCTCATATAACCTGCAATTGGAATTTTACCCGGTGCACTCTGAGTTGTTGAGGCTTGAATATTGAATTTCTCACCAGCTCTTCCTGATACTAATGCAGCAACATCAACACCGGTTCTGGCTTTGAATAATTCGGTTAGCTCGCCAATAGAAGGCAAATACCAATCAGTGTAACTTAAGGTATTCATTTGAGTGGACAGCGTGTCGGTATAAATTGCTGCCTTCGCAAATTCTTTTTGTACTTCCAGTATATTTTGTGTATTGGTAGCACCTGTTCCAATTACTTTTTCGAGTGATGTGGCAGGCAAAGTTACTCCGCTTGATGTTGTATGAATGCCAAAAACAATTTTTGCTAATTCAGTATCCGTATTATTATTTGATAGGGTCGCATCTTTTACATGACACACCATGCCTTTCACCGGATTTTCAACATCCACCCAAAACACAATACCACCTTCGGCATATTCATACTGACGAGGAGCTGTAATAACCTGCACATCACCTAATATTTCATCTGGTTGTGTACCCCGTCGATGTTTCAGGGTGTAAGTTCCAGCGGCTGTAATCGCGGCCGATGTTGTTGCTAAAATTGAATTAGAGCTAACTGTTGTTGAAGTAAGAACAGTAGTACCCATTACAATTTTATCGCCGGTAATAAAACCTGTACCTCTAATCAAAAAGCTAAGTGCTTTACCCTCTACACCCGTAGGAAGGTATTTAGGTAAAACCACATTGGAGATTTTTGAGTTTAGCTTAGTGGCATCGGTAGTAATAAAACCAAGACTTAAAAGCGGACTACCTGCACGCGCAAGCAATACCTGCATGGTTTTTCCGGCGTAGCTTGTAGGTAAAATGAATTTTAAATCGGGCAATACTGTTTCGTCAATAGCAATAGTTTCTCTTACTCCATTTACATTTAAAATCACTTTATCGCCAATCGCAAATCCTGTTCCTGTAATAGTTACAGGCGATCCTGCTACAACTGCAATACCCGGCAAAACAATATTTGCTACATTGGAAATGGCTGAATTGAACTTAATACCAGCTAAAGTAATATACGAAGGCTTATATCCTGTTGCAGTTGAATAAACCGGCATATTCGAAAAACGCAGACTTGGTGATCCGGCTGTAACACCTACAGGTACAATAAAGCGCGCTTCTGTTTCGGTTACTTTATAAGGTGCAGTTCTTAAATCGGGCTTTGAAGGATTAAAAAATAACGAGTCGTTCATTGAGAACCCAATACCTTTCAGCACTATTTCATCTCCCACACCAAAGCAATTTGCACCCACAGTATCCGGAATACAATTACTAACGATAATCTCATCACCCGGAATTGGAGTTCGGTCAAACGATTCGTTTGCAAATACCGACATAGCAGCCAATGTGCGTTTTATGACGAATGTTTTATCACCGCGTTTTACAATCAGATTGTATTTTCCTTCGGCAATAGCACCTACGGCAGGCACTCTAAATGAAGCTGTCCAGCCATTAATGGCTCTTGTGGGAACTTCAACTTTTACATCTGATGCTCCCGAAGCATCGGAAACCGGACGAAGAAACAAAGACGTTGAATCGGAACTTACGATAAAACTTCCCGAAATTTTCACTGTAGTTCCCATAAATACTGCCCTTGGTAGCGTATAAGCATTTGGGTCAGGTATTTCGTTTGTCATGGGATCAAGTGCACTCATTTCGCAACCAACAAATGCAAGTGCAATCAACAATACAGTTGCAGCTTGTTTTAATTTATTTATCATGATTTTTTTCATTTTGTAAAATTTTAGAAATTACATTAATAACCATAGTTTTGAAACATATCCGTTTTATTCAACGAAACATCAATCTGCGATTGTGGTATCGGATACAAATAATGTTTTGTATCGGTAATAATTGGGTGTGTAGTCATATTTTGAGCTGGCGCAGGAATAGCTAAGTTGTATTTCTCTAACAGCTTTCCCGTACGGGCTAAATCGAACCATCTTATGTTTTCAAAACAAAGTTCAAGTTTTCGTTCGTTTAATATGTTCTCCATAGTCAAAGTTGTTTTATCGTAAGGAGGCAGTTCAGTTGCTGCCAATACATTGGCATCATCCCTTGAGCGTGCGCGCACCAGATTCATACATTCGGCAGTTAAATCGGTAGCCACTCCATCATTAGCCTTCATAGATGCTTCGGCCAGCATTAACAATACATCAGCATACCTGATAACAGTAAAGTTCAATGGTAAACTGTTGACATCGGTAAGTGCTGTCAATTCATCCAGCGGTTTATCCAGATAGAATCTGAATTTTGTAACGCAAGTATAATACCAGGTATCCGACAACCATGTATTTTCCTGTATTGCAACTGACTTTCCTGTTTTTTCGGTAGGTGTAAAGACTTTACTACCCACATTATATATTGCCCTCCAATACTGCGGTGCCGCTATATTCTGTGCGTCGGTAACCATTCGACCACCTGATAGAATCCATGGTTTACGCTTATCTGACTCTTCGTAACCTCCCACGTAAACCACCTGATTATTAATACTTTGTTCCCCTCTCAACATCAATGCTGGAGCAAACATTATATTCTTTCTCCAAATATTATTATAAACCACACCAAAGGTGTTACCTATAGCAATGCCATAATTATAAATGAAACCAAAACCCCTGTTTGGGTTGGCACTTGCTTTTCCATCGTTAGCCTGAAGCTCCCACATGTTTTCGGCTATCTGATTTTTGTATTCGGCCACAAAAAGTTTTCGGTAGTCGCCTTCAAGTGTAATAGCGGAGTTTGTTTTAATATCGGATAATACCTGTTCTGCTTTTTGATAAAGTTCTTTTGGAGTTTCGGTAATTTTTGAATATCCCCAGTCTGAACGTGAGATTTTTGAGAGCAAATCATCCACAATTCCTGTTTCTTTGGTTGAAGCCATTGTAAGATAAACTTTCCCAAGCATGGCTTTTGCTACCCAATGTGACAGTCTGATAGGATCCTTTGCATCCCTTAGACTTGGTAAAACTCCTACAACAGTGGCATCGCTCAGGTCGGTAATGATTTGACTGTAAATGTCTTTAACCGGGGTTCGTCCAATTTTCCAATCAATTTCAGTCATCATTTCTTTAGTAACAAGTGGCACAGGTCCAAATGTCTGAACCAATCGAAAATAAGACCAAGCTCTAAGTACTTTTGCCTCACCAACCATACGCTGAATGGCTGCATTTGGTGCCGGGAAATTTACTGCAACTCTATCAATAAGCACATTACAACTACTAATTAGTTTGTAATGCATGGCGTACCAATCGGGCAATACATAAAGATCGTTCGATGTAAGTGAATATCTGTATATTGCAGCAAGTGCAGCCTGATTTCCATTTGCTAACGATTCATCTGTACCTAACTCACCAATAAGTGGGGTATTGGGATGAATGTACAAATCGCTGTATAACTGGTATAAACCCAATACACCTGAGTAAGTCCCAGCTTCGTCCTGATACGAAGTGGATGATGATCGGAAATCGACTGGTTTTTCTGTCAGAAAGTCATCACACCCTAACATTGTAAATGAGAGCATTACTATTAAAAAGTAACTATATTTAAGTTTTTTCATAACGTACATTTTTTTATTTATTAAAAAGTAAGATTAACTCCGGCAGAAATAATGCGTGACTTTGGATAAGCCTGACTATCTAAACCCGGCATAAGGTACGATGCCTGTCCACGGGAAGAATTAACCTCAGGGTCGTAACCTGTATAGTTTGTAAATACGAAAAGATTTGTTCCGGTTAAAAAGAATTTTAGGTTTGAGATTTTCATTTTCGAAATCAGCTTTTTATTTAAACTATACGATAGCGTAACGTCGGCTACACGTAAGAATGAAGCATCTTCGATATACCAGTCCAACGGAATTTCTTCGGTATTATTAATACGTTGTGCCATAAAAGTAGGGAAACGATTCGAAGCAACACCTTCGACAAAGACCTCCCCTTTTTGACCTGTTACTACATCGTATTGATAAAGCGTAGGGCGGAATGATTGAAGAATATCTTTGCTGTACGACCAACCTGACCCCGATGGAGAAATTGAATGTATACCCCAGGCAGTAGCGTTAAACACATCCTGTCCGACAGAATATTGCAGTGTAATATTTAAACCTACACCTTTATAGGTGAATGAGTTGGATAATCCACCTGTAAAGTTAGGAAATCCGTTTCCAATTATCTGGCGGTCGTCCGAAGTTATTTTACCATCGGGCACACCTGCCGGACCACTAATATCCTGGTATTTAATATAACCCGGGTGACAAGGAATGCCTGTTGCCAGAGTTCCATTTGCGCGGGCAGCTTCAATTTCGGCATACGATTGCCACAATCCATCAGTCTTATAACCATACCAATTACCAAGAGGGTCACCAACTCTGAGTATACCCTGTACCGCTTCAGCTTTGCTCCAACCAGTACCAATAAGTTTGAAGTCCTGTTGACCAAGACTGAGAATTTTGCTTACATTTTTACTGATATTGAAGTTAATATCCCAATTGAGTTTATTGCGTTTTTTCAATGGACTTGCACTAATACTTAGTTCGATACCGCGGTTTTGAACCTCTCCAACATTGGTCATTTGTGTACGAAATCCGGTATAAAACGGCAATGGATCTTCGTAAAGCAAGTCTGATGTTTTTTTATCGTACACATCAAAAGTCAGGCTGATTCGTTCGTTAAACAAGCCCAAATCAAAACCCAAATCGACTTCTCGCGTAGTTTCCCATTTCAAATTATCATTACCCAACCTGTTAAATACCAGCGTACTGTTATTTGTTAAGCCATCGGTTGATATACGCGACAACGAAGCAGTTGATAAAGATTGATAGGGAGAAATTGCTTGTTTTCCACTAACCCCATAACTGGCACGCAATTTCAGGTTTGAAATTTTACGAACAGATTTCAGAAATTTCTCTTCGTTAATACGCCATGCAGCACCTACCGAAGGGAAGTATCCCCATTTATTATTTTTAGCAAAAACCGATGAGGCATCCGCACGCATCGAAGCTTTCAGTATATACTTATCGGCATAAGTGTAATTTGCTCTACCAAACCACGATACATTATTAACTCCAATATAGCCTAAATACGGCGTGGAGGGCGACAAACCTTCGGACATTCCCCAAACACCTAAATCCTGTAGTGTAAAATTGGAGTTTTCGGAAATTGATGATTTTGTAGTTCGGGTTGAGATTGAATTTCCCAACATAAAACCAATATTGTTTCTTTTTATTTTTGTGTTGTACTGAAGTGTGTTTTCACTCCTGAGTTCAGTTATACCGGTATTGGATAGTGTAGCAATACCTTTACTGTTTTGCCCATTACCTTGACCTACACTTGATGGATAGAATTTCTCGTTTGTAAATTGACGTGTTATGTACGAACCGGATAGGTTCAGAGTCAGACCTTTTACAATTTGCCAATCAAAATTTCCGGTATTCGTATAAACCAGCTGTTTATTTGTATTCGTAATTACTTTCGTATAAAATAATGGATTTTGTATTGTGGTAGGCTCCTGGTCATCGTAAGGTAACCTTCGCGACGGCTCATCTTTGTTCAGGAACGGAGGTAAATTTAGGATGCTACTG
>CAIWIS010000411.1 GCA_903912795.1 uncultured Bacteroidales bacterium | reverse complement strand
TGTCGAGTAGTTCAGGTTTGTCTTTCAATACTTTATCATACTGATGAATAATATAACCAGTACACGAAGCCGAAGGGGAAACAATAGGAGAGGAGCTGTCAAAATCGCGCAGAAACTTCTCGGCCAATGCCGAAGCTTCGCCCCAATAACCGCTATTAAAAGCAGGTTGACCACAGCAAGTTTGTTCTGGATTGTAGCGAACCGTACAGCCCGCTTTTTCAAGAATTTTTATCACATTAAATCCCGTTTCGGGATACAATTGGTCGATAAAACAAGGTATAAAAAGTTGAATATTCATAAAAATTATTGATTGTGAGCTATCTGCTCATTTCAAAATCCACAAAAACCGGCAAATGGTCGGCAAATCCCGCCTGATACTTCATGCCATTGTAAGTGCGGAAAGGTTGTTTTCCCAGAAACTTTTCGTCGTCGACCAACAAAAAATCGGCCTCAAAAACGTTCGCCTCGTGGCATTTGAATGTATTGTTAAGTAGTAAATTTCCCGAAACTACAATTTGATCCAACGCACCCCATTCGCCTTCGTGCTTATGCGAACCTTTACCTGCTAAATGTATGGGATACATTAAATTGTACAATTGCTTGGTTGCAAAAGGCATTTCGGGTTTAGCTGCGCCAAGTATCACGCTCATACTTGTATTGGTTGGGTAATCGTTAAAATCACCCATTATCAAAATGTTCGACTTTGCGTTCGCTGTAAGCAAACTGTCCACTTTTTGTCGAACTACCGAAGCCACAAAGTTACGCTTTTCTTCCGATTCGAGCTCACCACCCAAACGCGACGGAAAATGGCACACAAAAACATGCAAGGTGTCGCCTGTGGGCACTGTGCCACTCACATAGAGTAAATCGCGCGTGCGACTGTTGCTTTGCGGAAAATGAATACCTATGGCTTGTTTAACAAGTGGTTTAAATGCTGAAGGTTGATACAATAGCGCCACATCTACTCCGCGTGCATCCGGCGATTCGAAATGCACAAAGCGATATTTCATGCTTTTCAGACCAGAATAGCGCGTTAAATCCCACAGACATTTTTCGGATTCCACCTCACACAAACCCACCAATACTGGCGGGTCCCAGCCGCCAATGGCAGCTATCACTTTGGATACATTGGCTTGCTTGCGGGTATATTTTTCGTAGTTCCAACCGCGCATGCCACCTGGCAAATACTCCGAATCGTTAGTCAAACTATCATCCACGCAGTCGAATAAATTTTCTACATTATAGCACATCACTTTCCAAATGGTTTTCTCCATTTGTTGTGAATAACTAATTGATGCTATTAATAAGCAAGTTATAAGTATTAGCTTTCTTTTAATTACATCCATCAAAGACTGTTTATTATCTTTTCGTAAGCCCCTTTGGTTTTCAGTATTTCGATGGCTTTGAGGAGCGATTCGTTTTCGCTATCTATAATTTGATAATATTCATTTACTTCCCATAAATCGCGAGCAACCAGGGCTTTGAGTTGTAATTTAATAAGGTTTTTTGATGTCTCAAATTGCGTTGAATCAACTACAATTTTATCTTTTTCGGCCAGCTGTTTCAATTTATCAAGTAGTTCATCGCTTATTTCGAACGATTTTTTGAATTTCTCAAAACCGCTATATTTCTTTTTTAAATCAGCTCTGTTTTTATCAATGTATTGCACAGCTACTTTGTTAACAAGCCCTTGTGCCACTACTTTGCGATGAAAATCGGTATATCGTGTAGTATCAATTGGCACAAAAATATCAGGCATAATGCCACCACCACCGTAAACTGTGCGTTTTAAAAGTAAAGTTTGATAACGTAGCGAATCGGGCAAATGAATGCTATCGGCATGTAAAAACTCACCATGTTTGTAACGTTCCATCAAGTCTTTTTCATATTTCTCAACGCCATCTTTGTACGATTTCTGAATGCACCGTCCTGTTGGTGTGTAGTATCGAGCAGTAGTAAGTCGAAGCATTGACCCATCAACCAATGGCAATTGACGCTGCACAAGACCCTTACCAAATGTTCTACGGCCAATAATTATTCCACGGTCCCAATCCTGAACAGCACCCGATACAATTTCGCTTGCCGAAGCTGAGTATTCATCCACTAGCACTATTAGTTTTCCTGTTTCAAAACGCCCCAACGCAGTGGACTCCATAACGCTTTTTGGTTGATTCAGTCCTTGTGTATAAACTATTAGCTTGTTTTTGCTTAAAAACTCATCGGCCAATTGATGCGCAGCATTCAAATAACCGCCACCATTGCCTTGCAGACTTAGCACCAAGTGTTTCATACCCGCCTTTTGGAGTTTGGTAAACGCTTTCTGAAACTCTTCGTTGGTAGTGCTGCCAAAATTATTTATTTTTATATAGCCAATATCGGAGCCTATCATATACGTGGCATCAACGCTATAAATTGGAATTTTATCTCTGATAATTTTAAAAGTAAGTAGATCCAATTTTCCTCCACGTTTGATTTTAACTGTCACTTCGGTTCCTTTTTGCCCCCGTAAGCGTTTCATTATATCCGAGTTTTGCATTTTTACACCCGCTATTAATTCATCACCTATGTAAATTATACGGTCGCCAGCCAACACACCCACTTTTTCGGCAGGTGCACCCGCTATGGTTTGTACTACCAACAGTGTATCCTCAAGTAGTTGAAACTGTATGCCTACACCTTCGAAACTACCTTCGAGTGGTTCGTTTACACGGTCAACTTCTTCTTTCGAAATATAGGACGAGTGTGGATCCAGTTCTTTTAGCATGGCCTGAATAGCCGACTCTACCATTTTTTTATCATTAATGGTGTCAACATAAAGCGATGATATTGCCGAAAGGGCATTGCTCAGTTTTCGTTGCTGTAAAGCCGAAACGCCTTGCGCTTGAAGTGAAAAAACTGTAATTGTGAATAAGAGAAACAAAGCGAATTTTTTCATGGAATAAAAATGTTTACAAGATTTATTGAACTTGCAAATTTATATAAAAAAAGTTTTGAAGATTATTTTGTTTTGATTTTAAAACAAAAGGTGGTAGTTTATTAACAAACATACAGCTTTAAAAGGCGGCAAGCTGCATTTAATTCGTCAATATTGCAGTTTTTCAGGGTTGCTATTGCGCGGTAAATTGTTTCTATTTGGATATCATTGTGCATGTCAGTTTCAATACACAGTTGATCAATTGGAGTTATTTCAACACTTGCAGGGTTGTGTTTGTTGCCATAAGATAGTGCAAAACCGTGTTTGAGGAGTTGGCTTGCCATTTCGGGTTTACCTCTAAAACCATGTAAAATCCAATTTTGGGTTGGATTATAACGTTTACGGAGTAGTATAATTTCGTTGAATGAAGCTACGCAGTGTATGATAACTGGTTTTTCGTATTTTTCAGAAAGTAAAACTTGTCGTTCAAAAAAATAACCTTGCTCTTTGAACGATGCCTTGGCGTTTCGATCAAAACCACACTCGCCAATAGCTTTAAACTTGTCATTTGCAAGTAGTTTTTCAAAAATGTCTAAAGCCGAAGGATCGGCATTATGAACTTCCCAAGGATGAATGCCAGTAGAAAAAAATGTGTCGGGATGTGACTTAGAAAATGACTCAACTTCATTCAACGGCACATCAACAACAGCAAATGGATTGTTGCTTGACTGATTGTGCGTATGTGCGTCAATGTAAAAAATTAGGCTTTTATTTTTTTGTTTATAATAATGTGTGTAGCAAACCCAACTACCATCAATGCACCTGCCGATATCAAATAAGTGTTTGAGTTAGAAGCAGTAAAGAAATATACCGATAGAATAATTACGCCAATTAACATTAAAATTGGACCTACATTTACTAATAAGCTTTTCATTGTAAAATATAATTTTTAATTAGTTTTCAACACCTTATGTAAAGCAATAAATCAATAGCCTTGCTCACGGACTACAAATTAAATGCTTTTTTGTCAACTAATCAAATAATTTGAAATATTATTTATTTTTTTAAGTATTTTGAACTGAACAAATCAACGGCAAGCGTTCAACATTCAGCAAATTTACCAAGTGGTTTGTAATTTTTTTGTACATTTGCAAATTGAATCAATGCATTTATGGTTTAGGGTTAAAAATCAGATAAATACTTGAATTCAGCTAAAAATTGTCGAAGTTATGAAGATAGTACTAGTAGGAACTGCTTACCCATTTAGAGGTGGTTTGGCTGCATATAATGAGCGTTTAGCGCGTCAATATGCAAGCGAAGGAAATGATGTTGAGATAGTTACATTTACCGTTCAGTATCCAAAAATATTATTTCCGGGTAAAACTCAGTTTTCTGATGAAGCTCAACCAACCGATTTAAAAATTACCCGATTGATAAATTCGATGAATCCATTTTCATGGTTGAAGGCGGGACGTGAGATTAAAAAGAAAAATGCTGACAAAGTAATTTTTTGTTATTGGATGGCATTTATGGCTCCTTGTTTTGGTACAATAGCTCGTATGATTCGGTCCAAAAATACCAAAGCCATTGCGCTTATTCACAATATGATACCACACGAACCAACCATTTTGGATAAATTGCTTCCTGGTTATTTTGTGAGTGCTATGGATGCTTTTGTGGCTATGGCCGATTCTGTTGTGGCTGATATCAAGCAATTTGATAAAACCAACAAGCCTATTGTAGTTTCGCCACACCCTATTTACGACCACTACGGCAATCAGCTCGAAAAAGCAAATGCTGCCATGCGACTTGGATTGCACGAAAAAATCTCTTATATCCTGTTCTTTGGATTTATACGTGAGTATAAAGGATTGGATTTGTTGCTCGAAGCGTTTGCTGATAAGCGTTTACGCGAGTTTCCACTAAAATTAATTGTGGCAGGTGAGTTTTACGAAGACCCTGAGCCATATTTGCATTTGATTGCAAAATTAAAATTGGAAAGT
>CAIWIS010000410.1 GCA_903912795.1 uncultured Bacteroidales bacterium | reverse complement strand
GTTTATATTGATGGGGTAGCTGTACAAATGGAAATAAGCAATATTACCAAACAATTGCTTTTTACTAAATCAGCCGGTGACATGAAAGTGTTGAACGATGCAAACGGCTATATCAGCGATTATAGGATTTATGCCGGTGCACTTACTCCAGCTGAGATTGCATTGGTTATTTCAGGAACCACTGGTATTTCAAAACTTGTATCTAGTAGTGGAGTTTATCCTTCGGTGACTACTGACATGGTGTTTTTCAAAACTCCTGTTCAAAAAGTGAAAGTATTTTCCCTTTCAGGAACTGTTATAAAAGAATTTAAACAGGCTCAATTGTCATGTATAAGCCTCTCTGCTTTTGAAAAGGGATTGTATATTCTACTCATAAATGATAAACAATATATCAAAATAATCAAAGAATAAACTATAAGTTAATTATCTAAAATCATTGAAATCATGAAAGCACGCAGTTACTTCTTGTTTTTTTTACTTGCATTGAGCAGTTTAGCTTATGCTACATTACCAAATCCGGTAATTTATTTTCCTATGAATGAAAATGTAGGAGCAACATCGTTGGTAAATTCAGTTAGTGGTAGTACCATTACAGCTGATGCCAATGTTTCGGGAGGAACTATGACGTCGGGGGTCGTGGATGTTACACGTGGTAAAGTATGGTATGTAAATTCAAATTACAACGGTTTTTTTCATGTAAAGGATAATGGCGTTGATTATCCAGGAGCTACTGGTTCTTCTGCTCGTACGTATACCTTTTGGATAAAACCGGAATTAATGCAGTTTAATGACCTGTTTATAGCCGGAAATTTCACAACACAAATGGAAGGTGGTGGTGGAATCAGAACCGGCGATGGAAGCAATTTTACTAAAATGTACGACATGTATCCAGTTGTGAATAAATGGGTTCATGTAGCGATTGTAATGACTTCAGGTGCAACTGTAAACTCCGTAAAAATGTATTACAACGGAAGGGAATCGGTACCTACGAATGTCGGCACAAATCCAGCCGTAAACACAAGTTCTACTTTATTGAAATTATTCCAGAAATATCGTGGCTGGGTGAGCGATTTTCGTTACTATAGCACCGCTTTGACTCAGGCTGAGGTACAGGAGGTATATGGATACAAAGATTTAGTACTGCATTATAAGTTTAACGAAGCTGCAGGCACAACAAATGCTGTGGATAACTCATATTATGGATGGGCATCGACAAAAGGAGGAACTGTTACTTTAGGTCATACCGATGCTATTCGTGGTCAGGTGGCAAAATTTACCGGAGGAACGCTCAATGTGACAAATTTTAAAGGAATTTTAGGAAGTAATCCGCGAACACTTGCATTTTGGTTTAAACAAGATGTTGCGAACTCCTTTACCGGAATATGTTATTATGGAGCAGGAGTGGCACAATTTCAGGTACAGATAAATGCATCCGGGAATATTGTGATTTATAATTCCTATACCGATGCTACAACTCAGAGCTATCTTGTTGGTGTGGGACCTTACGACTTTTCGAGCTGGAAACATATTGCGATAGTAACTAACAGTATAAATGCTAATCAGATTAAAATTTATGTAGATGGTGTTGAGGTAGGTTCATACGATTATGCAAACATGCAGGTTGCAAATCTGTTTACAACTTCATCTTCTGATATGAAAGCGGTTAACAATACAACAGGTTACTTGAGTGATTATAGGTTATATGCAGCTGAGATGTCGCAAAGCGAAATTACTTCAATAATGAACAATGTTACTACTAACATCAATTCAAACAAGCAAATAAGCAGTAATGCATATCCTACCCTAACTTCTGGTATATTAAACTTCAGTACCCCAATCAACAATCTTAAAATTTACAATTTAACGGGGGGACTTCTACGTGAGATAAATTCACCAGATATAAATTCAATCAATATATCCGATCTTAACTCAGGGGTTTATCTTCTGAAAATGAACAATAAAAGGATTGAAAGAATTATTAAAAAATAAAACATGAATAATAAACTGCTGTTTATAATTTTAATAGGTATAACAACATTGGCAAAGGCTCAGATTAATTTTGAGCCATTGCCTGCCTTCTTCCCTGAGAAACGACAATTGCCATTGATTGATTTAAACATAAAACAAACGCTATATGTTTCTGCATATGGAGCTATCCCTAACGATGGTTTAGATGACACGAATGCTTTATATTTAGCTTTAGCATGGGCGAATATGTATTCAAATTTAAATAATCCGGTTCGTTTGGTCTTTGAAACCGGAAAATATGATATTTTCCCGGCTGAGAATCTAAATCATGCATTCAGTTTTACCGGACTCGATTGTATTATCATCGATGGCAATAATGCTGAAATAATTAATCACAACCCGCAGGTAGGTGTTATGTTTTTTGATGGATGTGGAAAAGTTATCGTAAAAGATTTGTCGATTGATTATGACAAGCTGCCATTTACTCAGGGAAAAGTTACAGCAGTTAATTCTACCAATAAAACATTTGATTTGACTATTGATGATGGTTTCCCTCAATTAGATGAACCCTATTTTATTACGGCTCCTGAAAAATGGGGGTTCTTAAAAGAACAAAGCGGGAAGTTGAAAAGCGGAGCCGATTATTTATTTCCGTATTATGGCTGGACCAAAGTAACTGATAAAATTTATAGAGTCAGTCAGCCCAATTTAATAAATCAGGTAAAAACCGGAGATTATTTTGTGCAGATTGCCAGAAAAAATGGTAGCGATGTTTTTCATGTACAGAATTCTTCGCAATTTACTTTTCTGAATGTGACGATTTTTGCTTCGCCAACGGTTGCATTCGGAGCAAACGATAATTATGAATGGAACATAATTAATTGCAATGTGATACCAAAACAGGGGCGATTACACAGCACTAATGCCGATTGCATACATGCAAATGGTTCCTATTTTGGTGCTTGGGTACAAGGTTGTCGATTCGAAGCAGTAAGCGATGATGTGGTAAATTATAAATATGGACTGAGGAATATTGAGTCCGTATTAGCTTCAAATCAAATACGGATATCAGGTTATGTCGATACCGAAGATACACTTCAGTTCTACAATCCACGTGATGGTATTTATTTGGGTGAAGCTACAGTAGTTAGCACAAGAACATCATCCGGAGTAAGTGGACAACAGGATGTTACACTTTCGAAAAATATAGCAATTTCTCAGACTGGCAGTCATCAAACAGCCGATAAAGTATATATCAAAAACCGGTCAAATCAGTCTTTTGTGTTTAGAAATAATATCCTTAAAAATATCCGTCGATACGGAATGTTTCTGCAAAATAGTTCTGGTATAATCGAAAACAATGTTTTTGAAAGTATGAGTGGAGGAGGTATTCGTATTGAAAATGGAGTAGATTGGAAAGAAGGGTTTTCTGCCAATAATATTGTTATCCAAAATAATATTTTTACAAATTGCGGATACGATCGTCAGTTTGTTTCAGATGCAGTGGCAGCGACAATTACGGCACAGTTTTCAAAATTAGGTATGCCATGCAACACCTCTCAGTCTTGGTGTGGTGTAGTTGCTGCAAGCTGGCAGGGGCATCGCAATATACAGATTACCGGCAATACTATTACATACAATAAAAAAGGATTGCATCTGACCAATATAAACGGACTATACGTAGCTAACAATACCTTGATAAGAAATTCAACTGACCCAACAGGAAGTGTCAATATCCCTTCTTATATCAATAACTGTTCATTGTTAAACAAGTCACTCACGACAGTACCTGAAATTAAAAAATCTTCTTTGTTTTTTTTTCCTACATTGGTTTCTAACGAAATTTTCTTCACTGATTATATTGGTGATATTAAAATTTTTAATTCTATCGGTCAGTCTGTACGTTCAATGTCAGTTGCCGGGAATAAAATTAATCTGGTCGACCTGCAATCTGGCATGTACTATTTAAGCGATGGAAAAAGATCAGGCAAATTTTTTAAACATTGATTTGACCTTATTTCATCAGTAAAATCACAATTGTATATATTTCAGTTTAATAGTAATCCAGAAAAGATTATTATAAGGGAAACTTTACCCGATTTTACAATGCTTTGATGTTAAATGAGACCATCAAAATAATGATATTAATCTTAAAATAACGACATCATGAAAAAAAATAAAATTAATGATTTTTTTATATTTTGCATTTTATTTGTTGTTAATTGTCTGTATTCTCAGATACAATTTGATACTGTGCCAGGATTTTTTCGTTTACCACGAGCGTTGCCTATTTTAGAATTAACTACCTTTCAGAATATTAATGTGTCTGCATAAGGGTGCTAATGTAAAAAAGATTATTAAACGGTAGGCGTCACTATTGATAGTTCAAGTTAAAATACGTCCTGAATAAAGCAACAACAAGAATCAATTATGAAATTACTATTTCTTATATTGTTTAATTTTTTAGTTATTTTCTATTTTCAGGCGCAGATACTGTTTGAGCCGGCTCCGGACTTTTTCAAAACAAAACGTCAACTCCCGTTAGTTGAGTTGAGCACTTCCCAGACACTCTATGTTTCGGCTTATGGAGCTGTACCAAATGATGGATTAGATGATTTGAATGCGATTAAAAACGCAATATTGTATGCTAATCTTTATTCAAGCACATCCAGTCCTGTGAAATTAGTTTTTGAAAAAGGAATATACGATATTTTCCCTCCTTTGGAAACTAATTATGCACTTGTATTTAGTGGTGTTGACAATGTGGTGGTGGAAGGGGAAGGTTCTGAGATAATTATGCATAATCCTGAGACCGGATTTATTCAATTCACTAATTGCACCAATGTAATATTTAAAAATATTAGTGTTGATTACAACAAACTGCCTTTTACTCAAGGAAAAGTTACCGCAATAAATTTAAGCAATAAAACATTTGATTTTACTATCGACTCAGGATTTCCATCGTTGGAAGAGGCTTATTTTGTTAATGCTACCCAGAAATGGGGAATGCTAAAAGAAGCAACAGGTAAACTGAAAAATGGTGTAGATCATCTTTTTCCTTATTATGGATGGTCAAAAATATCTGAGAATGTATTTAGAGTAAGTCAACCCGGTACAGGAAAGATTAATCAGTTTTCAGTTGGTGATTATTTTGTACAGATAGCACGAAATAACGGGAAAAGTCTTTTTTATACAAGCAACTGCAAGAATATTACTTTTCTGAATGTTACGAGCTATGCTTCACCTTCGGGAACTTATATTGGATATAATAATTTTGAATGGAATATTATTAATTGTAAAATTATACCAAAAGAGGGTCGGGTTCAAAGTGCAAATGCTGACTGCGTACACAGTAGTGGTAATTTTATAGGTCCGTGGGTTCAGGGTTGTCATTTTGAAGCATATAGCGATGATGCAGTGAATTTAAAATATATGACACGCGAAATCACCTCTGTTATAAGTCCATTGAAACTTAAAATTAAATGGGAACTTAGTGTCG
>CAIWIS010000409.1 GCA_903912795.1 uncultured Bacteroidales bacterium | reverse complement strand
CAGGATTTTCTGAAACGGGTTGAAGCCGGAATACCTTTAAGCAGATTGGGCAAACCGGAAGAGGTCGCCAGAGTTGTGGTTGCACTACTTACAACCGGCACTTATATGACAGGAAGTACCATAACCATCGATGGAGGTTGGTTAATTAAGAACGGTTATGCAATTCCTTATAAATACAACTTATAATTCTTTTAAAATATGATCAGAACATGTCTTGCCACTTTTTATCCGGTATCCGATGAAAAGTTAAGGTTTATCAAACAACTGGGTATCGATGAAATTATTGTTTGGGCAACTACCTACCAAAATATACAGGAACTCTCAGTTTCTAATATTCTCTCGCTTCGGCAAAGGGTTGAAGATGTCGGATTGAAAATATTTGCCTTTGAAACACTTCCTTCGAAATTTTATAACAAAGTAATGCTTGGACAGGAAGGAAGAAATGATCAAATAGCTAATTATCAGCAGATCATTTCAAATCTTGGACTGGCAGGAATCAGAAGATTGGGTTACAACTGGATGCCAACCGGCGTATGGAGGACATCTTATTCCAATCCTTTGAGAGGTGGAGCCAAAGGTATTTTATTCGACCAAAAAACGATACAGAACGAACCATTGAGTTTCGAACGGGAGTATAGCGAAGAGGAATGTTGGGACTATTACCAATACTGGCTGGAAAAAATATTGCCAGTTGCAGAGGAAGCTAATGTCGTTATCTCAGTCCATCCGAACGATCCCCCTTTGGCAGATAAGTTGGGAGGTATACCTCAACTGTTTAGAAGTAAGGAGAATTTCGATAAAGCCTTGAATATGGTGCCGAGCAAGCACCACAAATTAACTCTCTGTCTTGGAGGTTGGAGTGCTATGGGCGAGAATATTGTTGAGATTGTTAAATATTATGGCAAGCAGGATAAGATTGATTATGTCCATTTCCAATCATCAAATGGAGTAGTTCCATTCTTTGCCGAGAATTTTATCGATCAGGCTGATTATAATCCTTATGAGGTCGTGAAGGCACTTAAATCAGTCAACTTCGACGGTGTGATGATTCCGGGCCATGTGCCTCAAATGCAAGGAGATGATGAATGGAGAGATGAAAACACCCTTAAAGCAAATCCGGATTATACACATCCAATGGGGGGCCATCGCGCCAGGGCTTATACCATTGGATTTATGAAAGGATTAATTATGGCTGCTTATCCTGAAGTTTATTATAAAGATATACGATGAAGAAGTTGTTAAAAGGCATAACTTGGGCTCATACAAGAGGTATTGCACCCATGCAGGTTACATCTCAGGTGTACAGCGATTTTCACCCTGATGTTGAAATTAAATGGGACATACGTTCCCTGCACGATTTCGGTGAAGGTAAGTTAACCGATTTAGTTAAGGAATACGATTTTTTGCTTGTCGATCACCCATTTATGGGCGTTGTGGCAGATAGTGAACTTTTTATTCCCTTAGACAAACATTATGCAGCCGAAGATTTGCAATTACTTGCGAGCGAAAGTGTGGGAGCTTCCTATAACAGTTATAATTACAATGGTCATCAATGGGCACTTCCAATCGATGCTGCAGCGCAGGTTTCTGCAGCCCGAGCGGATTTGATGGCATCTGCAGGACTTTCTATACCCACAACATGGAACGAAGTACTGGAACTTTCGAAAAATACTGGTAAAGTAGCGATGCCATTATCACCGATGGCGACACTTGGAATATTTTTTACTTTATGCAATGCGCAAGGTGAAGATCCTTTTAAAAGTATTGAAATAGAGGTAGTTAGTAAGGCAGTGGCACAAAAAGTGCTGAATCAAATGTTGGAGTTATTCGAGACGATGCCCTCGTGGTGTCTCGATGTCTATCCACCATATATCTTCAATATAATGGCAACATCTGACGAAATTTGGTATGTGCCTTTAAGTTATGGTTACGTCAACTACTCGACCAAAGGGTATGCGCCAAAGTGCGTCACTTTTCTCGATATACCGAAAAATAGCAATGGTATTTCCGGAGGTGCAACTTTAGGCGGCGTTGGTATCGCCCTGTCAAAGTATTGCAAAAACCTTGATGTCGCTTTGGATTATGCAAAATGGGTTGCCGGTTCACTATGTCAGTCCACGATTTATTCGTTGAGCGGCGGTCAACCAGCCAATAAAACGGCATGGAATGATGATTCGCTGAATATCCTTTCAAATAATTTTTACCGGAATACAATCAGTACTTTAGAAAATGCTTTTGTAAGGCCTCGTTACAGCGGGTTTCATCATTTCCAGACCCTTACGGGGAGGCTGCTGCAATCTTTTTTAAGGAGAGAGATTTCTGTTGAGGATACAATTCTAACTATTAACATAAACTATTTAAATTCAAAAAAATGAAATACATAAGATATTCGTTAGTTTCTTTCTTGCTTTTTTTATGTTGTGAATTTGTAACTGGGCAGAATTTTCAAAAATCATTACTACCTGAAATACAGTCATTTTCGAATAACAAGGCAATGCTTGATATGAGAAATTCCACATGGCAATATATTCACGACACGTTGAATAATGCTACGTTTGATGAGGTATTGGCTAAAAAAAAATGGTCTTCGATTAAGGTTGGGAAAAGCTGGGAACAGGTAGGTCATACTGAACTACGAAAGGGTGCTGTTTGGTTGCGGACACGAGTATATATTCCCATAGAGCTAAAAAACAGCACGATCTCATTCTTTTGCACAGCAGTTGGGGACGTGGCCGATTTGTTTGTCAATGGGAGTATGGTTGGCGAACAAATTAAGTACGATTGGTGGTCAGATTGTCCTGGATCTGTTAAAATCGAGATGAACAAAAAGATTCTTTTTGGTAAAGAAAATGACATCTTAATTCGTTGCGGGACTGAACGACCCAATCGATCCATAGGCCTTTTAGGACTTGTTGCACTTCAACGAACAATCCCCTTTTTCCGTAATTCGAACGGCGGAATTGTAGTTGGAAATGGCTCAGAGGGGACTTTTAATGTCCTTTTGCATTACGGTGACGCCGTTCTGTCTTTAGGAAATAAAACAGCTTTCACGTCAAAGGAATTGTCATCATTAAAAATTCCGGTTTATACCCTACGTGAAGATGAGATGATTTGCGTTGTGCCCTCCGGTCAGGTGGATATTTCAGAAAAGTATAAGGTCGATCTTTCAGTTGTTCACTATACTTCAGATAATCGACCGGTT
>CAIWIS010000408.1 GCA_903912795.1 uncultured Bacteroidales bacterium | reverse complement strand
GTATTTCGAATTAAATTATGGTTTAATTCATTATCCCTTCGGACAAGAACAATTGGAGGCAGGTTACATACTGGAGTCGGCTGTAACAATACCTGCGGCAGCATTTCGGTTAACACTCTTGGGTTATGAATTCAACAAATACCTTTCGGGGCAACTTACCTATACACAGCCTGTTATTTGGCTGAATTACGGCGAAATCAGTAGAAACGGTTCGATAATTGAAACTACACCTACGAGCCGAAGAGTTACACTAAATATTGGTGGGATTATATTGAAACCCACTTTACCGCTGGGTAGTAAATTTTCGCTTTCTGGCGAAGTCGGATTGAATTTTGTAACGCGCATTGGCTTTAAAGACACACACGATAATCCAATTCTGAAAAGCGCCAATTACGCCACTTACATGCTTGGTGGAGGATTTAGATACCGCATTAACAACAGTTGGGCAATTAATCTTGTTGCAAATTACACTCCCGAAAGCAAAATTCACAATCAACCCCCAACAACTTTTGTGGGCGCAGGACTTTCGTATCATTTACAAAAAATTAGCGCCGAACAAATTAAAAAAACCGATGAAAAGAAATACTTACGACCTAAGCAATGGTTGCAGGTAGGTCATACTTCCAACCTGCTGGGTTATGGTGTGAATAATTTTATTTCCAGTAAAATGCGCATTTTTTGGGGCGGTTGGGCAGAAGTAGAAAATGGTGTACATATAACTTATCAGCGGAATATATTTAATGGACCTAAACTATTTTCGCTCGATTGGGGCATTAATGCTTCGAGTTGGAAAACTAATATTAACAATGAGAATTTCTTCACGCTGTCAGTATTTCCAGTTTTTCGGTTCAACTATTGGCATGCAAAAAAATTCGATGCTTATTTCTTTTATTCGGTAGCCGGACCTTCCTACATTTCCAAAACTCAACTCGAAAATCACAAAATGGGCGGACATTTTTTGTTTCAGGATAATATGGGAACAGGTGTATTCTTGGGTAAAAACAGGAAACTGAATACCGAAATTCGCATTGGTCATTATTCCAACGGAAATATGCATATTTACAACGATGGAGTCAAAATTCCACTTTCGTTGAACGTGGGATATGCATTTTAAAAAGATTTTCTTGCTTTAAATCAGAGCCTTAGACCTACAGTTAGATTCAACATGCCACCATTCGAAATAAGTTGTTCGATTTGCATACCCGTTGTACTGCCTTTTTGGATGGTGTATCGTAAATCGGTAGTTATAAAACCAAGTAAATTCACACCTGCACCAACTTCCCAATTAATAACACCTTTGTTGGTACTATCAAGCTGCTTAATGTATGATGGTCCGCCATTCAAGTGCAAACTAATCAAACCTAAATCAATAACTTTTAGACCAAGCATCATAGGTGCTTTCAGGTAATTTATTTTTGAGTTGGTTAATGGGTTTGTAGTGTACGACGAATAATATATTTCGGGTTGAAAATATATTTTTTTTCCTAATTGCATAAAAAAACCCACTTGGTAATTCGTTTTAAGTTGGTCGGTAAGCGACTCGATGTCGGCAGTTGACGACACTACATCAAGTCCATATTTCGGCCCAAACCATACTTTTTTTTCGTCTTTCTTATCATCTTCGGCCAACGAAACGCGGCATAAACTAACAAAAGCAATTAGGATTACAATTTTCATCTTCATAACAAACAACTATTTATAAGAATTAATATTTGGCAAAGATACATATTTTTATGATTAAATAAAAACACTATATCGTTGAGAAATAAACCAAAATACATGCCAAAAAGTACATTTTCGCACAAAATCAAAAACTTTCTGACTTATTGAGTTGTTTTAACTTTATTATGGTACAATAATTGTAAAATCATCAAAATCATTTAATATTAATACTTTTAAAAATTTAAACGCATGAAAAGAACAGTTTTAACTTTAGCAGCACTGCTATTTGCATGGATTTTTGCCAATGCACAATTTAATTTCGGTATAAAGGGTGGTTATAATTCGTCGTTAAATTTAGACAATATAACTTCTGTTTCATCGGGCACATACAGTTTGAATTCGGTAGCTGGCGAATTAGCCAATGGATTTCATGGTGGTGTTTTTGCACGAATAGGATTAGGCAAAAAAATCTATCTACAACCTGAATTACTGTATGCTTTACAAAAGAAAACCTTTAACTTAAGTGTTTCGAATCTAGTAAATCCTGGTTCATTGACCGATGTTGATAATTATGTGAATTTTAGCACCATTGATGTTCCTGTTTTGATAGGTTATAAAATTGTAGATTTAAAGTTGTTAAACGTACGAGCTTTTGCCGGACCAAAGTTCAGAATGAATGCAGGATCGACTCTCGATTTTAAAACTCTTACAAGTGGAGCTACAATTGACAAAACCCAATTGATTGGTGAATTTAAAAAAGCTTCTGTTGGAATGGAAGTTGGTGCTGGAGTGGATTTACTTATGTTTACATTAGATGCTCGCCTTAATTTGATTAACGATGTGTATACAGCCAAATGGCAAGAAAAACCCGATTTAAATTCAAATTTTGTAATTTCGCTTGGTTGGAAATTCTAAAAAATCTTTAGCATTAAATTTATAAGAGACTTTTTTTTACGCAAATGAAGCAAATTTTCACAAATTTGCTTCATTTGCGTTTTTATCGTTTTTGAAAACGCATTTGATGCAGTTAAATTAATACGTTTGTAATTTTAGAATTAAAAGATTAAGTTCGTCTTGGGACTTGAGCAGTCAGTTTAAACAACCATTTCAAAAACACAGGTTCCGGATCACATTGATTGCTACTCATTTGTGTTGTTCCATTGTTAGCTCCAGTTAGCATTTTTAGCACCACAGTACCACCATTCGCATCGCCATGCCAAGTGATGAATTTCATATTTCCACCTACTTTTGTCATTTCCTTAAACACTTTTTCTTTGACTGGAAATCTAATCTTGCGATTGATGGCTAAATGATAATTGAATTATGCTAAAAAATAAAAGCGATAAAGAAATAATTCGATTCATGCCGTATTTAGTTTTAAACTATTAGTTGAGTTTCAATTTTACTTTACAATAGAAAACCGATAGATTGTTTTCGCTTTGTATTTTTCACCGGGATTCAACATAATAGTGGGGAATGTTTTCTGATTAGGTACTAATGGAAATCGTTGTGTTTCGAGTGCAAAAGATTCACGGAAATTAATCGGCTTACCCATTTTTCCAATATCAGATCCATTAAAGAAATTACCACTAAAGAAATGGATACAAGGCTCATCTGTATATACTTCCATTTTTCGTCCACTTTGAGGGTCAACCACAGTGGCAGCTAATTTCAGAACATTGCTCTTTTTTTTACGCAGTACAAAATGATGGTCGTAACCTCCGGCTAATTTGAATTGTTCATCATTTTCATTTAGTTTTAAATGCTTTCCTATTGGTTTTGCTTTTCTGAAATCAAAAGAAGTGGATTTTACATTCGTTATTTTTCCGTAGGGTAATTTATCGGGTCCAAGCGGACAAAACGAGTTGGCAGGAATCGTTAGTATATGATTTAAAATTGTTCCACTGCCTTCGCCTGCCAAATTAAAAAATGCATGGTTGGTCAGGTTTATCGGTGTACTTTTGTCGGTGGTAGCCGATAATCCCATTGAGAGTTCATTTTTCGAATTCAGGGTATAAGTTGCCTTGACAGTCAAATTTCCGGGATAACCCATTTCATTATCAACTGATAAATAGCTTAATACAATAGAAGTATCAGTAACCGAACTAACATCCCAAACCTGATTGTGAAAACCATTAACGCCACCGTGGAGATGATTTGGTGGGCTGTTTAACGGTAATGAATAGGTTGAGTCATTTAAATCAAATTTTCCACCAGCAATTCTACCAGCTACCCGACCGATGATTGCCCCGTGATAAATGCCTTTTGCTTTCAAGTAATCATCAATACTCTTAAAGCCGAGCACTACATCTGCCATTTCTCCATTTTTAGATGGTGCGCACAAGCTTACAATTCGTCCGCCATAATTGGTAATAGCTACTTCCAATTGTCCATTTTTCAAAAAATAAAGGCCAACTTGTTTGCCATTTATTGTTTTTTGAAAATCAGCAGCCTTCAACGAAAAGCAACTCCCTTGCGAAGAGTTGCTTTTGCTAAATAGTGAAATTCCGACAAAAAGAGCTGCCAATAGCAACAAAATTTTTGACTTATTCATTGGATTATTTTAATTCAATTGTTTCAACATTTTTAAAATCACCGCGTACCGATTCAAAATCTTTTATCATTTGACTCAAAATCTTCGGTTGCTTTTTTGCCTGATTGAGTTTTTGTCCAATATCCTTCTTCAAATTGTATAGCTGATAATCCGGTGAACAACCAATTTCGATATTCACTTCTTCTAACACTGCATCACCCGGATAGGGTGGAATCATTAACCAATCGCCTTTACGAAAAGCAGTTTTGGTATTGGCTTCTATCACAAGACTTTTGCGACCTTTGTTGCTTTTACCCATAAACACATTCAACAATTGTTGACTATCTGTAGGTTTTGCAGCTGCTCCAACTAATTTGGAAAGCGATTCGAGCAAGTCGACCTGACAAACCAATGCATTGGAAACCTGCGGTTGGATTTTGCCTTTCCAATAGGTGAAAAAAGGAACCCGACATCCGGCTTCATACAAACTATATTTACCACCTTTCAAAGGTCCATTTGGTTTATGATCGCCCAATTTTTCAACAGCATCATCGTAATAACCATCATTTAATACTGCTCCATTATCGCTCGAAAACACGATTAGGGTATTTTCCAAAACTCCTTCTTTTTCAAGGGTTTTGATAAATTCGCCTATACACCAATCGGCCTCTAAAATAACATCTCCACGAGGCCCTAAGCCCGATTTACCAACAAACCGCGGATGCGGT
>CAIWIS010000407.1 GCA_903912795.1 uncultured Bacteroidales bacterium | reverse complement strand
TCCCCTTTAGGGGCTTGGGGCGGCAAAAATTAATGTTATAACTGCCCCTATATCCCCTAAAGGGGACTTGAAGTTACAATTGATTTGTGAAATTATTATTTTTTACAAATGCGACATTATTTATTTCCTATTACTTAATTCCTTCAAAAAAAGTATCGTTTTGATCCGTTTGTTTTTGTTTTAAAAATAGAAACAGTCAAAATACAATTCGTATGACTAATCCTCTGTTATAATAAAATGCTAAAAGTGCGTTTTAGCTTACTATTTGCAAGCTTATGAGCTAATATGGTAACTATTTATAATAAAATGTCGTGAAAAAAACCGTATACCTATCAAAATGCATTTGATGATGGACTGCAAATATATGAATTATTTTTAAATAAATATACAGTCTGCGTGTTAAATTTCAGTGACAATCTCAATTTTTATTGTTGGCATCCATGTACTTGTGCTAGAATGTGCCGTTGTTGAGCCTATCGGAGTAAATGGGAATAATTGAGTTTATGTGTTGCGTAATGTTTTTTAAGTTTGTGTAAAACAATTACAAACAAAAAAAGCTTTATCTTTGTGCGTCAAAAAAAAAGCAAAAATAAGAAGCTCCACAATATTTATCAGCGTACAAAATGGCATTTAATTATCGGAAACTTGGTTTAAAAAAACTCGACACCTACATTATTGGTAAGTTTCTGGGCACTTTTTTCTATTCTATTGTTTTGATTATCAGCATTTCGGTAGTTTTTGATTTGACCGAGAAATTGGATAATTTTTTCGATACCAATGCTCCTTTTAAAGCCATAGTTACTGAGTATTATATGAATTTTATTCCCTATTATGTGAATATGTTCAGCCCGCTTTTTACCTTTATTTCCGTTATCTTTTTCACTTCTAAAATGGCTGGCAATACCGAAATTGTGGCTATACTGGCTAGTGGTGTCAGTTTTAGGCGCTTAATGGTTCCGTATCTTATTTCGGCTGTTGTTATTAGTTCCATGTCGTTTGTGCTGGGTGCTTACATAATTCCGCCTGCTTCGGCCAAAATGCTTGATTTTGAGGATAAATACATTAAAAAGAAAAAACTGGACAATGCCCGCAATGTGCAAATGGAGGTCGAAAAAAATGTAATTATGTATATCGAACGTTATGAGGTGGCCGAAAAAATGGGTTATCGGTTTTCGCTCGAAAAATTTGAAGATAAAATACTTACATCGCGCCTTACGGCCGAAACAGCACGCTGGGATACAGCTAAACATTGGGTTTTAACCAATTACGTACAACGCGATTTTAATGGCATGCGCGAAAGTCTGAAAAAGGGAACTGAAATGGATACAACCATCAACGTAGAGCCTCGTGAGTTTTTTATTACCTCGGCCGAGAGTGCGCAGCTTAATATTAATGAACTGGGTAGCTACCTCGATAGGCAAAAAAGCCGTGGTGTAGGAAATATTCAGGGTTTTGAGGACGAATACTACAAACGGTTTTCGATGCCATTGGCTGCCTTTATCATGACATTGATTGGTGTTTCGCTCTCGTCGCGCAAGGTGCGGGGCGGCATGGGTTTGCACTTAGGTATTGGGCTCGCTCTGAGTTCATTGTATATTTTATTTTCTACATTCTCTACTACATTCTCAGTAAACGGACTTATGTCGGCATTTGTGGCAGTGTGGCTGCCTAATGTTGTGTTTTTAGGTATTGGTATTTATTTATACATCAAAGCTCCTAAATAATTTTTCCCGGCATTTGCAAATTCAAAAATATATTCTATTTTTGCACCTAGATAAGTCAAATTTTATTCACTTTATTAAACATCGTATCCGTATGAGAACTTTGAAATTTTTTACCGTTATTGGTATGTTATTGATTTCGTTTTTATTGTCGGCTCAGGTTCCGACAGCAGCTAAAACTGCCGCTCAAACAGCTCAACAGCCTGTAAAACCCAACATTATTAAAAAATTGCCCGAAAAGCAACAAGCTATGTACGACCAAA
Source organism: uncultured Bacteroidales bacterium (assembly GCA_903912795.1). GTDB lineage: Bacteria > Bacteroidota > Bacteroidia > Bacteroidales > Paludibacteraceae > Paludibacter. Next base: position 8,484 of record CAIWIS010000407.1, on the reverse strand, counting down.
TGGCTAAAGACCTACAACTTACTGAAGTTCAAAAGGCTAAAGTTATTGAATTGGCAATGGAACGTGCAGTAACCTTGAGCGAAAAAATGAAAGCAGCCACTACCGATGAGCAAAAAGCAGAGCTTAAAAAAGCTAGCGGTGTAGAGTATCAAAAAAAGTTGGAAGTTGCACTTGGGGTTGAACTTGCTGAGAAACAAAAAGCATGGCAAAAAGAATATACCTTGAAAATGAAAGCTGAACAAGCTGCAGCTAAATAATTTTTTTTTACTTTGTATATTTCCGTCGGCGGAAATTTTGATACACCAACCCAACCAAAACAAGAATTAGTAGTGGCAAAGCAATATTTGTTATTTGCCAAAAAAGTTTTTGTTCCGAAATGATTTGCTTGTTTAGCAAACGTAGTTTTAAAGAGCGAGAGCGCAACTCCAGCCATTTAGGATCGTCGGCTAAATAAAGCAAAGCATTTTGTATAAACTCCCTATTGCCAAACTGCTGATTCATATACCTATCAAATCCTAAAGGCAAGGTAGTACTATCGCTGGCAATTCCATTTGTTTCGTTCCTGATAATATCGCCATCGGCCACCACTATTTGTTTGGCTGGCTTGCTTTGGGCCAGCACTTGCCGTATGCCCGATAAACCTTCGGGAGCAAGCCTGTTTTCGAAATTTGACTTGAATTTTCCTTCGAGTAATACAGCCACGGGTAAATAGGCTTGGTTAAAATAGGCTTTGTCTGTACCATTAGGCATGGCTCCCAAATCGATGGTTGCAGGAGTAGCCAAGGCATGCGTATTGTCCGAACTGGCCAACAATAAAGCTGTTCTCACTTCTTTGTTTTCGCCTACAATATCCAGCGACGAAGTAAATTCGCTACGCACTTCGGTAATGTTTTTGGTAATGGGGTGCTGATACGAGGTTAATAACAATGGAGCAAAAAACCAAGGCGACGATTCAAATTGCGGTTTAGCTCCTTTGGGTGCAATATTAACCGGAATTTGAGCACATTGCACATCCTGCAATAAGTTGGCATTAATGCGAACGCCATATTTAAATAATTGATCCGATAAATTTACATCCAACTCCATGGCGGGCGAAAGTCCGTTTACCGATAAGTTTTCACGTGCAATGCGCACACCATCAACCAACCACAATACATTGCCTCCCTGCATAATGTATTGGTCAATAATGAATTTATCCTTTTCGGTGAATGGCACAGTTGGCCGGGCAATAATAATGGCTTTGTAAGGCTGTAAAATAGATGCATCGTTTGCAATTACGCCTCTATCAATCTGAAAATACCGACTCAGCGATTTGCTAATGTCATACGTTTCGGCTTCGTTAAGTTCACCATGTCCTTCGATAAAAGCAATTTTCGAAACAGTAGTTTTCATGGCCCTACGTATGCCATCTGTCAGTTCGAATTCAAGATTTTCAATGGAAATGTTTAGATTTTCTTCGCCCGAAACGCCTCTGATGTTTTTGAGGAGATTCACATACACCGTTTTACTTCCGTACGAAATTTTAATCCAAGGAAAAACAATTTTCTGTATCGCTTTTCCTTCGTTATCACGTTCATAAATGGCTGTAGGAGTCATACCAAGTGCAGCCAACTCGGCTTGCTTTTTTTCGCGCTCTTGGGCCGAACTTGCTTCCGACGGATTTATAACCTGAAAATTTATCCCTTTATTGGCAAAAACATCCAATTCGTCGACCAGCTCCACGGTCGATTTTTTCAAGCGCTGAAAACCCGGATTTAAATCGCCATCCAGGTAAAGCGTCAGGTTCATTGTTTCACTTGTACTTTGCATCAATTCTTTGCTCTGCGGCGAAATGCTATATCGTCCGTCCGAAGTTAAATCGATACGGAAAAACACAAAAAACGACAGTGTAGCCAACGCTACTACTGCCATTAGAACAAAAAGATTGCTGTTTTTACGAAACATTATAAGCGTTTTGATTCCCTTTTTTCAGCAATTATTGAAGCCAAAATTGATAGAGTAAGTGCTCCAACAATTACACCCAGCGATACTAAATTGCTGATATGAAACTCATATCCCATTTCTTTGGTAAATTCATTAATGCACATTTTTATACCAATAAACGAAAGAATAAATGCTAATGCCAATTTCAGATAACGGAAAAATCCCATCACGCCACTCAGTGCAAAATAAAGCGAGCGCAAACCTAAAATAGCAAAGATATTGGATGTGTAAACGATGAATGGGTCTTTTGACACCGAAAGTACAGCTGGAATTGAATCAATAGCAAATATCAAATCAGATACTTCGATTAATAAAAGAGCAATGAAAAACGGAGTGGCGTAAAGCACTTTATTTTTGCGAACGAAAAATCTTGTGTGCGTTTTGTCATGGCTAATTGGCATTATTTTTCGAAATATCCTTACAGCAATGTTTTTATTGGGGTCAAATTCCTTTTTGTCATCTTTTTCGAACAGCATGTGAATACCGGTGTAAATAAGGAATGCGCCGAAGATATACATTACCCAAGCAAATTTTTCGATAATTGCCACTCCTGCAAAAATAAAAATGGCACGCATAACTATAGCGCCTATAATACCCCAAAAAAGTATGCGGTGCTGATATTTAGGTTCAATGCCAAAGAAACTGAATATCATTATAAATACAAAAAGATTGTCGACACTCAACGATTCTTCAATCAGGTAACCGGTAAGGAACTCAAGTGCTTTTTGTTTTGCTAATTCCTCACCCCAAACATTACCACCAACAAAATAGATACCTATATTGAATATTACGGCTAAACCTATCCAGAATGAACTCCAAAGCAAAGCAGTTTTCACTTTCATTACTTCATCTTTTTTGTGAAAAACCGTAAGGTCGAGCACAAGCATTATAATGACAAACGCGACAAAACCAAACCAAAAAACACCACTAACTTCCATGAATAATTATTTTTTTTTTATTGTTTAAAATGAATTGCAAAATTACTCAAAAATTGCATATTACAAAAAGTGAAACAAGATTTAAATATCCTGATTATTTATATCGCTAAAAAATACTACTTTTGCAGTGAAATCACACTGGATTAAGCACACTCATTAAACAATATAATTATTGATTTGTTTAGTCTCATATCTTAATTACAATTACCTTATTTCTTGAATAATATGCAGATAAGTCAAAAAAAAACTTGGATATTTTATAGCGTTACCTTATTATTGTTTGCAATATTGAGCTATTTTATATTTCAGAGTGCCAAAAAGTTTGATACTTCAAGCGTACATCATATTGCTCAAAGTTTTAACACAAATACTTTTGACGTATTTATAAGCTCTGTAATGCATAATTTAGCTGAGCCTGCGGCCATGTTATTATTGCAAATAATTTCTATCCTTTTAGTTTCGCGTGTTTTTGGGTTTATATTTGTTCGCCTCGGACAACCAACTGTTATTGGCGAGATTATAGCTGGTATTGTTCTGGGTCCATCCTTGTTAGGCTATTTTTTTCCTGATGCATATAGCTTTCTTTTTAATGCCGATTCTTTATCAAATATATACATTATAAGTCAGTTAGGACTGGTTTTGTTTATGTTTACAATAGGTATGGAGCTCGACTTGAGTATGCTTAAAAACAAAATGGGTGTAACCTTTGTGATAAGTAATACCAGCATTGCTTTTCCGTATTTATTGGGTATGTTGCTGGCTTATTACCTGTATCCTAATTTTGCTGCATCACATACCGAGTTTCTGCCATTTGCCCTATTTATTGGTATATCGATGAGTATCACTGCATTCCCTGTATTGGCGCGTATTGTGCAGGAAAAAGGTTTGTCAAAATCGCACTTGGGCACCATATCTATTGCCAGTGCAGCATTCAACGATGTTACGGCTTGGTGTATTTTAGCAGGTGTTATTGCCGTTTCAAAAACAGGAAGTTTCGAAAGTTCACTTTATAATATTTTGTTTTCGTTGGTGTACGTATTGCTTATGTTTTTGGTAGTAAAACCATTTTTGAAACGAATAAGCGATATTTATAAAAACAGTGAAGTTGTAAATAAAAGTGTGTTTGCTTTCTTTTTGTTAGTGCTTATTGGATCTGCTTTTACAACGCAACTTATTGGTATTCACGCCCTTTTTGGAGCGTTTTTGGCTGGAGTTATTATGCCGCCGCTGCCATCGTTCCGTAAACTGATAGTGGATAGAGTGGAAGATATTTCGCTTACACTACTTTTGCCATTATTTTTTGTATACACAGGTTTGCGTACCGAAATAGGGTTGGTTAACACACCTTATTTGTGGTCGATAGCTGCTCTGATTATAGCAGTTGCAGTGGTTGGCAAATTTGTAGGAAGTGCTTTATCAGCCAAAATATTGGGCGAAAACTGGAAAGATAGTTTGAGTATTGGTATTTTGATGAATACACGCGGGTTGATGGAGCTAATTGTATTGAATATTGGCTACGAAATGGGCATTTTACCACCACCAATTTTTGTTATGTTGGTGATTATGGCTTTGGTAACTACCTTTATGACAACGCCTATACTATCGTTAATCGAGAAAATATTTCCCGAAAAACGCATTGTTGAGGAATTTGAACGCCAGCAAAGTTTGGGCGTTTTCAAAGCGCTTATTGCTTTGGGTAATCCCGAAAATGGAAAAACGCTGCTTAACGTAGCCAAAACAGTATTGGATGGTTCGAAAAATAGCTTGGCTGTTAATGTGCTGCACATTACGCCTGGAACCGATGTAAACCCAATTTATAGCGAGCAATACTCTACCGAAAGCTTTAAACTGATAAACGATGAAGCAGCCCGACTCGAAATTCCGATTGAAACCGATTATAAAATTACTGATAATATTGAACAAGGAATTGTAAAAACAGCAAATTACAACAACTTCGATTTCCTACTTGTTGGTGCTGGTGTATCGCTTTCGGGCATTCCATTTTTCAAAGAACGGAAAATATTTACTCAAACAACTTGGCTTAACCGCGTCTTGAATCGAATTTCGAAATCGCAAGCCATTTTTTATCCGGGTTCATTAATAAAAGACAAAACAAAGTATTTTATCGAAAATAGCCGATGCAGTGTGGGGGTATTCGTAAATCGTGGTTTTAGTAAAATTTCCACCACAATGGTTATTCTGGAAAACGAGAACGACGGTTTTTTAATCCGTTATGCACGCCGATTAATGCGTAACAATGCCGAAGTGAGTATTTTTATTATTGATGTGAATAATGTAGCTCAAAAAAATAAATCCATTCAAGCGGCTATAGATGAACTTCAACGTAACTTTATTAATAGAGTAAAAACAATTAAGACCTCTAAAAACAATGCTTCAATTATTTCGCGCTTCAGCTTTATGCTTATTAGCTATCAAGGCTGGAACGAACTGTCGAACTCTGAAAATAATGAGCTTACAGCAATTCCTTCGACGCTGATTATTAACAAAAAAACCAGCAGATTTGGTAAACTTGCCAACGAAATAGTATTTGACGACGAAGATATAAATGTTTAGGGGGCTACGCCGTTATTAGCTTTGCGTTATTCGCACTTCGTGCGTTATTTGGGCTACGCCGTTATTAGCACTTCGTGCGTTATTTGGGCTACGCCGTTATTAGCATCGCGTTATTAGGCACTTCGTGCGTTATTTGGGCTACGCCGTTATTATTTCTTGTTTTCATATCACCACATCTGTCGTCGGTTGTCCGTCGTCTGTCGTCTTTCAAAAAAATATTGTTAAAATCCAGCGTTTTTACTACATAAACTACGAATTTAACTATTCGAACCATTAAAACATGTTATAAAACAGCTTTTTTGAGATTTATTTTTGCAAAACTATTGCATGGAATAAAAAACTGCCGTATCTTTGCATCGTGATTTTTTCATAGTATTAGATTTAAGGTTAACAAAAGATTGGTAGATAGTCGTGAGACTAAGCTACCATTCGCATTTTATAACACTACCTCATCGCATTATCACATCACCACATTATCACATCACCATATTGGCATATTGATACATTTTGAGTACTTTTGCAGTAAATTTAAAAAACTGCAGTTGATATGAACATTCTTCTACTTGGCTCGGGTGGTCGCGAGCATGCACTAGCCTGGAAAATAGCACAAAGTCCGAAACTTACAAAACTTTTTATAGCACCCGGAAACCCTGGCACAGCGCAGGTGGGCACTAATTTGGATATTGCTGCCGATAATTTTCCCGCACTCAAAGAAGCTGCTATTGCTCACCAAATTGATTTAATCCTTGTTGGCCCCGAAGATCCTTTGGTAAAAGGTGTTGTTAACTTTTTTGCGGAAGATGCCGAAGTTTGTCATATTCCGGTTGTTGGTCCCGATAAAGTGGGCGCACAACTCGAAGGAAGTAAAGATTTTTCGAAGCAGTTTATGTTTCGCCACCATATACCTACAGCAGGATACTTAAGTGTAACAGCCGATAATATTGACGAAGGAGTCTCATTTTTAAAATCCTTAAAAGCGCCTTATGTGCTCAAAGCCGATGGACTAGCTGCCGGAAAAGGGGTGCTTATATTGACTGATTTGGATGAAACAATTTCGGAGTTAAAAGCCATGCTCGATGGAAAATTTGGAGCTGCCAGCAAAACGGTGGTTATCGAAGAGTTTCTGGATGGTATTGAATGCTCTGTTTTTGTAATTACCGATGGTAAAAACTACCAAATTCTGCCCGAAGCCAAAGATTACAAACGTATTGGCGAAGGCGACAAAGGCCTCAATACTGGAGGCATGGGTGCTGTTTCGCCTGTTCCGTTTGCAACGCCCGAATTTATGCAAAAAGTCGAAGATCGCATTATTCGCCCTACGGTGGAAGGTTTGTATTCCGAAGGTATCAATTACACCGGTTTTATTTTCTTTGGTCTCATCAAAGTAAATGGCGAACCTCTTACCATCGAATACAATGCCCGCATGGGTGACCCAGAAACTGAAGTGGTTATGTTACGTTTGAAATCGGATTTAGTAGATTTGCTCGAAGGTGTAGCTCAAAAGAACCTGAACGAACGCACTGTTGAATTCGACCAGCGTTCAGCAGTTACTGTTATGCTCGTATCGGGAGGGTATCCTGAGGATTACGAAAAAGGAAAAGAAATATCGGGGTTAAACGATACGCAAAATAGCATTGTCTTTCATGCCGGAACAGCCAGCAAAAACGGCGCCATTGTGACCAATGGTGGTCGTGTAATAGCCGTTAGCTCGTATGGTAACACCAAAGAAGAAGCGTTGGCACAATCCTTTAAAAATGCCGAAATCATCAATTACCAAGGTAAATACTTCCGCAGCGATATTGGGTTTGATTTGTAGGTAATAACCAATATTTATTTTAAACGGTTTACATTAGCAAAAGTGCGTTTTATTGTTTTTCGATAATGCACTTTGCTATACCCGAAAATTACAATTAATCCTTCGCGAGATGGGTATTTAATGCCATATTTTTCACGAAACTTTTTGGCACTTTTGCCGTATTGAATCAGTGGATGAACTCCGCCCAACATACATGTTCCTAATCCAAGACTTTCGCCGGCTAACATGGCATAAGTCGCGGCTATAAGGGGGTCGGCAGGGTCAGCATAAGGAGAACCGTAAAAGTACATGGCCAAAGGTGCATCGTAAGTTACCAGATTATTTCCTTTTTGCATTTCGTCGATATACACATCGAATAAGGGCCGTACAAAACTACGAAACATTTTATCGTTTGATTTTCCCCAAAAAGGACGCATAAGTCCTAAAAACCAATTGGATACAAACCACCGAATTGAGCTTAAATACTTGCTAAAGTCGGCAGAAAAATCACGAACCATTTTTTTGTTTTCGAGCACCAACAAATGTACATCCGATGGAGGTAAGCCCATTGGAGCTGTTTGTGCGGCATCAATTATTTGTTGGATTTTTTCAAACTCAACAGGTTTATCTTTAAACTCGCGCACACTTCTACGGCGTTTGAGCAAAGCTAAGAATGAATCATAGTTTGAAATTGCTGATTCAACAGGCATGTCTTCCAAGTCATTGAGCGAAATAGTGCGTCCATCAATTTTGATAGCTTCGTTCGGACAAACCATCATGCAATGACCACAGCCTATGCATCCAAAAATTGACGTATCTGACAATTGAACTTTTTTGTCAATTACTACTAAACTGAAGTCTTTACAAACTTCCACACACTTGCCGCAACCGTTGCATTTATCGGCTTGAATTAAAATTTTGGCGGCATCGTTGGTTCTTGATGTTGGTATAGCCATACAAATAATTCTTTAGTCAAAAATATGATTTTATTTTAACATACAATATTCACAATTTTGCCCGGAACAACAATCACTTTTTTAGGAGTTGCACCAGCTAATTGTTTGATAGTTTGTTCGTTAGTCATAGCTATTTTTTCAACTTCTTCTTTCGGCATATCGGCTGGTAATTCCAACATAAAACGCACTTTTCCGTTGAACGAAATAGGATATTTTACCGAACTTTCAACCAAATAAG
>CAIWIS010000406.1 GCA_903912795.1 uncultured Bacteroidales bacterium | reverse complement strand
AGGGCTTCGCCGTTATTAGCACTTCGTGCGTTATTAATTATTATTGAAAAGACTTTTGATCTTTGACATTCTGTTGTCTGTTCTCTGTTATCTTTTTCAGAATTTAAAATTATAAGTTATTGACGGCACGTATGTAAACAAGTACGTCATTACAGCATTTGTTTTTGTTGGGTCGTCGGCATCTTGTTCAAAATCAATTGAGAATGGGTTTTTATGTCCGTAAGCATTGTAAACTGAGAAATTCAGACTGCTTTCGAAACGTTTCGTTTTTTTCATGCTCATGGTTGCACTCACATCCAAGCGATGATAGTCGGGCATGCGATAGCCATTACGTTCGGTGTAATAGTATTGTGTAACGCCATTCAAATTGTATTTGCCGCTCGGAAAAGTAACTGCATTGCCCGTATTGTAAACCCACGAAGCTGATAACGACCATTTTTTGCTCAAATCGTAAATAGCTACTACCGACACATCGTGCGTAATATCCTGTCGGGCAGGGTACCAATTATTGTTGTTAATACCATCAATTAATCGTTCGGTGCGTGACCAAGTGTAGCCAATCCAGCCATTGAGTTTACCATATTTCTTTTTAAGCAATAATTCAATTCCATACGCACGTCCTTTTCCAAAAAGCAATTCGCCTTCAATTTTATCGTTCGCATTTATATTGGCTCCGTTACGCAAATCAATTTGATTTTGCATCCAGCGATAATAGGTTTCGCCACTTAGTTGATACTGGTCTTTTGCAAAATTTGTGAAATAGCCCAGTGCCAACTGGTCACCAATTTCGGGCTTCACATTATTGCTCGACGAAATCCAAATATCGGTAGGAGTGGAGGAAGTAGAATTGGAAATGAGATGCAAATTTTGTGTATTGCGCGTATAACTTGCTTTGAGCGAATTACTTTCGTTAATAATGTACGATATATTTAACCGAGGCTCCAAGTTGAAATAAGATTGTACAATTTTGCCTTTTGCAACCGACATGGTGTCGACAACTTCGGCATTTTGATAGCTGAAAAAATCGCCCGGACCAAAAAGATGATAGGCTGATAAACGCAATCCATAGTTGATATTTAGGTTATAAGTCGGTTTCCATACATTGCTGATATATAGGCCATTGTCAACAGCAAATTTTTCCTGTAATGTTACGGGATTAATATCTGCATCGTCGGTAAGTTCCAATTGTCCGGGAATAATTTTGTGATAAATTGAATTTACACCAAAGGCCAGCGTGTTTTTCTCGTTCATAAAAAGCTGAAACTCATGTTTCAAATTCCAATTTCGGATAATGGATGTGAGACTAAAACCTGCATCCTGCTCAATATTAATTTTATAGCTATAGTCCGAATAAATAAGTGATGTATTGCTAAACAAGCGTTCGTTCCAGATATGATTCCAGCGAAGTGTGCCCGTTATGTTTCCCCAATCGATGCCAAAACGCTCCTGAAACTTAAATACATCGCGCCCAAAATAGCCTGATAAGTATAAACGGTTGCGGTCGTCGATGGTGTAATTGAGTTTGGCATTCAGGTCGTAAAAATAAAGCTGATTGCCATTTATTAGCGAATCGGGCGAAAGTTTTAGAAACAAATCGGCATAAGTACGGCGTGCAGAAACCAGAAACGAACTTTTTCCTTTTTGTATAGGACCTTCAGCATTTAAGCGCGACGAAATAAGCCCCAAACCACCTCCAACATGGTATTGTTGATTATTGCCATCATTCATTTTTATATCGAGTACACTCGAAGTTCGTCCGCCATATTCGGCTGGTGCAGTGCCTTTAAACATTTGCACATCCTTAATAGCATCGCTATTGAAAGTGGAGAAAAAACCCAGCAAATGGTCGGCATTGTACACCGTAGCCTCGTCGAGCAATATTAGGTTTTGCGAGTTATTGCCACCACGTACATACATACCACCGCTACCTTCGCCTACCGATTTTATTCCCGGAGTGAGTTTCAGGGTTTTCATTATATCGGCTTCGCCAAAAAGCACAGGGATTTTGGCAATCTCTTTCATTTCGAGTTTTTCCACACCCATTTCGGTCGACGTAATGTTGTTGTTTTTACGTACAGCCGTAATCTCAACTTCGTCCAGCTGCTGTGAGTTGGGTTCGAGTTTTATTTGTAGCATTTTATTGGCCGATAGGTCGAGTGCTTGCTTGTATTGTTTGTAGCCAATGTACGATACAATAAGCGTGTAGTTTCCGTGCGTTAAAGTCAGTGAAAAATAGCCATACCCATTGGTACTTGCACCTATGCCGGGAAGTTCCTTTATGGTAACGCCAGCTCCAATTAGACTTTCGCCTGTTGAAGCATCGGTAATAGTGCCACTTACGGTATGTTTAGGATTAGCAAAAACAGAAATTGAAGCAACAAACAGGATTATAAGAAATAAATTTTTCATTGATATATCGAATACAAATTGGGTTTTATTAATTAAAATACAAAAGTAGGTGGAAATGTTCGTTTTGTGCTGCTATTTTTTGAATAATTATTGAAAAATATTAAATAGGATGCTTTACTATCTAGATTAGGGTTTACATAATGAGAAAATAATATTAAGTGATATATTTTGAATATGACCCCCAAACCCCCTAATCTACTCTTTATACACAACTATATTAACAAATATTGAGTAGAAAAGGAGGTGATTTAGT
>CAIWIS010000405.1 GCA_903912795.1 uncultured Bacteroidales bacterium | reverse complement strand
ACAAACAGTTGCAGTACCTGCTCCAACTCCTTCGGGAACTGCCACACTAAATTTTGAGCCTGCAGGTATAGGACAAGCTATTCGTTGGTCTGTTTTTGAAAATGGTACAGGTGCAACAAAATTAGGAATGGTTGCAAATCCTGCAGTAGGTGCAGGTAACCCTTCGGCTACTGTATCATATATCGCAGGTGCTGCAGATTGTCAGGCTTGGTTAGGTGCCGAAAGTGCTTATGGTGATGTAGGACCTATTACTTGGAGTACTGCTTTGACTGTAGTAAAAGTGAAGGTTTATTCATCAAAACTAACTACGGTTGCTATTAAAATGGGAGTTAACAATGTAGCACAACGTGAACTTAGAGTTCCTGTTACAGCAATAAACACATGGCAAGAATTAACTTTTGATTTCACATCATACATTGGTCAACTCAATACGGTTAATATGAATTCTTTTACAATTCATCCAAGTGCTCAACTTGCAAATGGTCCTATTGATTTTTATTTTGATGATGTAACTTTCACTACAGGAGGAGTTGTTCTTCAAGTGCCAACTGTTGCTGCTCCAACACCTACAAAAGCTAATGCTGATGTATTGGCATTAATGAGTGATTTAACAGAAACTGATCCTGCAATTTGGTCACAAGGTATAAAGTTTACAGATTGGGTTGCTACTGGCAATGCAGATGCTTCATTTGTTAAATATCCAGTTGCTGGAAATATGACTCATAAAATGGCTAGCATTGTTAAGTTTGGTATTGGAAATAGCACAACAAATATAGCTGCAATGGAGAAATTTCACATTGATATATGGACTCCAAACATTACTTCGCTTACACTTGCATTGAATGGCGTTAAAAAAGTTTACACACCTGCAAAGAATACCTGGATTTCGTATGATATTGATTTAGCTGATTTTGGATCTCCAAAAACATTGAATGCGAATGGTATCGAATTCGAAGCTGAACCTTTTGCTGCTGGTGTTTTATATTATGATAATATTTACTTTTATAAGGCCCCTTCTACTGGTGTTAAGAACGTTGAACTTGCTAATGTAAGTGCTTATCCTAATCCAGTAATTGACGTATTGCATATCCAATTACCCGAAAACAACAATCGGTTTATGATGTACGATATTGTCGGCAATAAAGTGTTTGATCAGTTTATTCCTGCCGATTACAAGTTGGATATGAGCAATTTCAAAACGGGAATTTACTTTCTGAAAGCTGAAAATGCACAAGGAACGATGAATGGAAAAGTGATTAAAAAATAAGATTGAAAATGATTGATTCAGAGCATTACTGTTGGTAGTGCTCTGAATCAATTAAACATTTTTTGAAAAATAATAGTCTCATATAAATTTTCAACTTGAAAAAAATCACAGTTTTATTAGTTGTATTTATTAATTCAATGCTCTTTTCTCAACAAAGTACATTCGTGGGCGGATATATGCCTTATTATGAGAGCATGACTGGAAATCGTTTGGAACATTATAATTATCTCTATTATGCATTTGTTGCTGCATCCATCGACGGAAATGTAGAGCTTTTAGGCGATCCAACTAAATTTACCCAATTCTTGTCGGTTACATCCACTACAACAGCAAAACGCATGATAAGTGTTTGCACCCAAGGATTCGCACAAATGGCTGTGAGTGCGGTAGCCCGCAAAAATTTCGCTAAAAACTTACGGCTTTTCTGCGTAAGCAATAATCTAAATGGTATTGACATCGATTGGGAAGGGGTGAGCAACAACACTGACAAAGCCAATTTCGGCGCGATGATGAGTGATTTGCGATTAGAATTAAACGGTTCAGGTTTAGAATTTTCAATTACGGTTAGTTTTGGAGAGTATGCAATGCAGTGGTACGATAATGCAGCACTCCAACAGGCTGATTTTTTACAAATAATGGTTTATGATGCTGCAGGTACTTGGGCTACCAGTCCTAATGGAAATCATTCAAGCATGGAACATTTTTTACAAGCTGAGACTTATTGGGTAGGTAGAGGTTTTGCTAGAAATAAATTGGTAATGGGATTGCCTTTTTATGGATATAGGTTCAATAAGGGTCAAGGTGGTTTAGCTGAAGGCATACACTATAAAGACATTTTGGCTCGTTTTCCAAACGCATTACCTTCTGACAATTTATTGAGTGATAGTTCTGGTGACTATTGGTTTAATGGAGTAGATTTAATAAAACAGAAAATAAATTACGCCAAATTCAATGGATTCAGAGGTGTTTTTGTATGGGAAATAGGTCAAGACAATCTTAATCATCCTCTTTCATTAGACAAAGCGCTGAGTGAAGTGGGTAATAGCACCACCGACACCGATTCTCCAACGGCATTTACTGCAACGGTTGGCGCGTTAACGTATTCAGGCATCGATTTACTCTTGAAAGCCTACGATAATTCAGGGGTTGTTGCCTTTAATATTAGTTTTGATGGACAAACCAAAATTATTTCGGGTGTATCTGGTGTCGAAAAATTGTATCGAATCACAGGATTAACAGCCAACACAAACTATACTTTTGTAGTAACGGCTAACGATGTAGCTGGAAATGTGGCTGCTAACAGTCCAATTTCACTTCCGGTAACTACGCCAGTTAATACCAACACCGAATGTGCTGGAACTTCGTTTGAAGCGGCTCAAGGTTCATTTCTTACTGGTTATAACTACTCTTTCAGTACTGTGGGAACTGATGTAATAGCTACTTTCGAGTTGTTGGATATACGAACTGATGTGAAAGGGTATGCATGGACATATAATCCCAATTTTGCTGAGGTGGCAATGACAGGTAATGGCAAAATATTCACAAAAACATTTACCGGACAAACAATCGGGGCAACGTTTAAAGTAGGTTGTAAATTCTCGTATGCAGGCGGAATGGCAGTTACCAAAACATTCTCGCATACTGTAGGAAAGATTTGTTCAGGCACAGGATTCGAGAAAACGATAGTATCTACACCATTTTTCTATCCAAATCCGGTTCAAAATATCTTGCATTTAACATTGACCGACGAAAACAACCGACTTGTAATTACGGATTTGTCAGGAAAAAGAGTTTTCGACAATAATGTACCTTCGAATTACAAGCTCAATATGAGCACTTTCGATACAGGAGTTTATTTCCTTCGGGTTGAAAATGCAAGAGGTGTTTTGAATGGAAAAGTGATTAAAAAATAAAAGGATTTGAGTAGAATTGAATTCTTATGTAATGTAGATTCTGTTGTATATTTTCAATTGCCGTCCCATTTATGGGACGGTTAAATTGTAATTATTGAAATGGGCTTTAGCCAAATAGTTCTTATAATTTGGCTAAAGCCGAAAACTTTCTTGCACTTTTCCGGCAGCTTCCGATATATCGGAATAAATGGCGCAGCCGGCAATT
>CAIWIS010000404.1 GCA_903912795.1 uncultured Bacteroidales bacterium | reverse complement strand
ATTAATCAAATATTAATGTCGAATTAATAATCAGAATATACTTTTGCTTCCAAAATATAAAGAATCTATTACTTTCTCAATATGAATTGGGAAGTAAAATAAAACCAGATTCTGAAACACAAAAAAAGTTATATTAAAAATACAATATTATGCAAGGATTTTTTAAAACACTGACAGTAAGCGTTATACTTACAAGTAATTTATTAAATGTTTCTTCACAGGAAGATTTTACGAAATACATTGATCCCAGAATAGGCAATGTATCACAACTTTTAGTGCCCACTTTTCCAACATTTAGTTTACCAAATCAAATGCTTCGGATGTTTCCGATAAAGCCTGATTATATTGCCGATGAGGTAACAGCATGGCCTTTGCAGGTAGAGAATCATCGCGAACCCGGTATCATGAGAATGAAAGTATCGGTAGGCGAAATAACCAACGAGTCGTGGCAACGAAAAATGGCTATTGACCACGACCTTGAAGTTGTTCGTCCCTGGCATTATTCTACCTATTTAATTGACGATGATGTTACGGTGAGTTTCACTCCAGCCAAGAAATGTGCTATTTACAAAATCGATTTTCCTCAATCGACATACAAAAACATACTGATTGCAGGAACAGAGAATTTCAATGCTCAAAACGTAGATGAAAATGGTTTTACTATTGAAGAAAAGTATACTTACAAAACAAGAGGATTGTCACCAATAGTTCGCTCAATGTCAGCATATTGTTATGGCGAGATAACCGATTTAAATGGCAAAGTATTGAAAAATATTCAAATCACTCCTTCAAAAAATCGATTGTCCATTAGCGTTGGAGCATTAGCTGAACAATCAGTATTAATTAAATATGCAATTTCGTATATTAGTTTTGATCAGGCAAAGCAAAATTTCACGATGGAGATGACAAACCAAAATTTTGAACAAACAGTTGCCAAAGGGAAATTGGCATGGGGTAAGGTTATTAATCAAATTGAGGTAACAGGAGGAACAGAAGCACAAAAAAGATCATTTTATACTTCGTTGTACCGTACATACGAACGAATGATTGATATCAATGAATATGGTCAATACTACAGTGGATACGATGGGAAAGTTCACAAAAGCGATCGGCCATTTTTTGTAGATGATTGGATTTGGGATACTTATCTGGCCAAACATCCATTAAATACAATATTAAATCCTAATATGGAAAGTGATATTTTGAATTCATACACACAAATGTACGAACAAAGTGGTTGGATGCCCACTTTCCCCGAAGTGCTTGGCAACCATATGTGTATGAATAGTTATCATACAGTATCATTGTTTGTTGATGCATATAGAAAAGGTATTGCTGACTTTGATATGAAGAAAGCTTATGAAGGTTGTAAAAAAAATCTGACTGAAGCCACTTTGTTACCTTGGCGGCAAGGGAATGCTAAGGTTGGATTAGATGATTTTTATCATACCAACGGCTTCCTACCTGCACTTCGGCCAGGCGAAAAGGAAACCGAACCAATGGTTGATGGTTTTGAAAAACGTCAGTCGGTGGCTGTTACCTTAGGACTAAGTTTTGATGCTTGGTCATTGTCTCAATTGGCAAAAGAAACGGGAAATCATCCTGATTATCAAAAATTTTCCGAGCTTGCCAATAATTACAAAAAACTATGGCATCCCGAGATGCAACTTTTTATGCCAAAAGACGAAAAAGGCGATTGGATAATGATTAATCCCAAACTGGATGGTTGTCCGGGGTTTAGAGATTATTACGACGAAAACAATGGTTGGACCTATGCCTGGCAAGTTCAACATGATGTTAATGGTTTAATTTCGTTATTGGGTGGTAAAAAGAAAGCCGAAGAGCGTCTTGATCAGCTATTTCGTGAACCATTAGATATGTTGAAACAAATGTATTTGAATGAAGCACCTGATGCGACTGGTCAAGTTGGACAATTTATTATGGGCAATGAGCCTTCTTTTCACATTCCGTATTTATATAATTATTTTGGAGCACCATGGAAAACTCAAAAACGTATTCGCTTCCTACTAGATGTATGGTTTAAAGACAATATCTTTGGTATTCCGGGCGATGAGGATGGCGGAGGAATGTCGGCATTTGTAGTTTTTTCCTCATTAGGCTTTTATCCTGTAACTCCGGGCTTACCGGTTTATACCATTGGAAGTCCGATTTTTGAGAAATCAAGTATTAAATTGCCAAATAAAAAAACGTTCACAATAATTGCCAAAGGCTCAAGTGCTACCAATAAATATATTCAAAAAGCATTTTTCAACGGCATAGAGATTAATACTACATTTTTTACTCACAAGCAGCTATTGGAGGGTGGAACACTGGAATTGATAATGGCCGAAAAACCTAATAAAAAATGGGGTATCGATAATTAAATACCTAAATTCAACCTTATCAGATACTTTTTAATTAATAATCATAATTTTATTAATCAAACATTAATCCATAATTAATTGATTACTGCTATTTTTGTTGTGATTTAATTGAAAAAACGGGTTAGAAATTCTCATTCAAAAATAATCTTAAATTTATGAAGTACACCATGAAATTTCACACAGCATTGTTATTGTTGCTCATACTGAGCTTTAATGGCATTAGTCAGAACAATTCGTTAAATAACCAACCATCCAATATGATAAATGGGGTAGTTTTGGATGAAGAAAATACACCTGTTATTGGAGCTAATATAATTGTAGTAGGCAAGAGCAGAGGTACTATTACAGATATTGATGGGAGATTTAAAATAAATGCTCCATTAAAATCAGTACTCCAAATTTCATTTATAGGATATAAGTCAAAGGAAATCACAATTAAAGAAAAAAGTGATTTAAAAATAATTATGGAGGTAGACTCTAAAATTATTGATGAAATTGTAGTGGTTGGTTATGGCACGCAAAAAAAAGTCAATCTTACGGGTTCAATAGCCTCAATATCTGCCACCGAAATGGAGAAAACAGCCTCAGTTGATGCGGTAAATACGCTCACTGGACGAGTGCCTGGGGTGCGTGTTGCTCAGTATTCGAGTGAACCCGGAACTTACGATACCAATATTGATATTCGAGGCTTTGGCACACCGCTCTATATTATTGATGGTGTTGAGCGAAGTAAAGAAGAGTTTTCGCGCTTATCGAGTTACGAAATTGATAATGTATCTATTTTGAAAGATGCATCGGCGGCCATTTATGGTGTGAAGGCAGCAAACGGAGTGGTCTTAATTACTACAAGAGCTGGAAACAAAGCCAAAACAAAGGTAAGTTACAATGGAAGATTTGGTTCGGTAAACATTACATCTTTTCCTGAAAAGTGTGATGCAGCTCAATATGCAGAATTGTGGAACGAAAAAACCATGAATGCAGGTATTTTACTACCCGATTATTTTATAAGAATGGCTGATTTGATATCCACGTTAAAGTATAGTCCGGAAACAATTGAAAAATATAAAACAGGTGAACTTCCTTCGACTGATTACTTAGGCTTAATTTTTAAAAATCAGGCTTTTCAACAACAACATTCTATTTCAATTGAAGGAGGTAGCGATGCCACTCAGTTTTTTGTTACAATGGGTTATTACAATGAAGAAGGTTTATATACTTCCAATGACCTTTCGTCCGAAAAATATAATTTCCGCCTAAATTTATCGAATCAACTTTCCAAATCGCTAAAATTTAATGTCAACTTAGGGTATATTAATACACTCAAAGAAAGTCCTTACCGTGATTTAATTTCAATCTTCAAACCTACCATTTCGGCATTGCCTATGGAGGGACCGTATGCCAATAATAACCCTAATTATCTTTCATCGTTTACAAATACCTACGAAAATCCGCTGGCATTAATTGAAAAAGATATTTCAGGTTTTCAGAAAAATGATGAGAAATTCTTACAATCAAATTTTGAATTAATATGGAATGTTCCCTATGTGAAGGGTTTAATTGCGAGAGGTCGATTTAGTTATGATTATATCAATCGTTTCAGTAAAGCGTTTCGTAAACCCTATCAATTATACAAATACGATGCTGCTACTGATGAATATAATGGCGTAACCTACAATACACCAGCTAATGTGAGTGAAATAACGGGTCAAAATATTCGTAAAAATACTCAGTTATCATTGAATTACAACAAGAAGATTAAGAACAAACATAATATTGCAGCTTTGTTATTGTATGAACAGATTAGATTTGATGCACTTTCATCAGAAGCATCTACTGATGTTAAGGTGGATTTGATTCCAGATTTGAGTTCAGGAATTAAATCAACCAACAGTGTTGGGTCAAGTTTAGTTGCTAACTCTAAACAGAGTTTTGTAGGCAGACTAAATTACGATTATTTGGGTAAGTATTTATTGGAAGTCAGTGCCCGATACGATGGTTCTTCAAAGTATCCTGTGAATAATCGTTGGGGGCTTTTTCCGGCTGTATCAGCAGGATGGCGTGTGTCGGAAGAAAAATTCATTAAAAAGAATTTGAGTTTTGTTGATAATTTCAAAATTAGAGGTTCCTGGGGGAAATTAGGCGATGATGCAGCTGCCGATAACCAATTTCAAGCCGGTTATTATTATCCTTCTACTGGTTATATGTTTGGTAAGGAATGGGTTTCGGGATACGACATTCAGAATTTAGCAAATTTAAACCTAACTTGGTACACTTCACAAATGACTAATGTAGGTTTTGATCTTTCGTTTTGGAAATCAAAGTTTACGATGGGAGTTGATTATTTTGTAAGATCTCGTGACGGTTTATTAGCCTATCGTAACCTATCAATACCCAATTATTTTGGAGCCACATTGCCACAAGAGAATCTGAATGGTGATAAAACTTCGGGTTTTGAATTGGTTTTGGGACATAAGAACAAGATTGGTAAGTTAACTTATGGTATTGAAGGAAATGTAACTTTTACCCGTACGATGAATGAGTATATTGAAGAAACTCCTGCAAGGGATTCATATACTGCATGGAAAACCACAAAATCGTATAGATATGCTGATGTAGTGTGGGGTTACAAAACCGATGGAGTATACAAAACGTTTGCAGAAATTGCAAATGGTCCTATTATGGATATCAACGGAAACCGAACAGTGCTTCCCGGCGATTATAAATTTGTAGATGTAAATGGTGATGGCTATATTGATGATAAGGACAAACGACCTATAGGTATTGGCGGAACCAATAAACCTTTAATGTATTTTGGATTCAATTTCAATCTCGCATATAAAGGCTTCGATTTTTCAATGCTTTGGCAAGGTGCAGCACTCAATACTGTGAGATACCTGGATATGCAATTTATTACGCCTTTAGCATGGAATTATGCAAATCCAATGGTGCAATGGTACGATAGGTGGAAATGTATCAATTACGATGACCCTTATAACGATGCTTCATGGATTCCGGGTAAATATCCGAGTACAGGTGAGCGAAAAAGTAATAGTGGTGATTGGCTAAATAACGACAGGACTTTCTTTGATGCACGTTATATACGCTTGAAGAATATCGAACTTGGCTATACTATTCCACAGAAAATCTCGAAAAAACTCTTTATTTCAAAGTGTCGGATTTATTTTAATGCCTTTAATCCGGTTACTATACAGAATGGATATGGATTTTTGGATCCCGAAGCTAACTCAGGTAGATACTACTCCTATCCGGTTACTTTTAGTATGAATAGTGGCATCAATTTAACTTTTTAAATCTCTGAAAATCATGAAAAAATTAAATTTATACATTGTTGTGTTGTTAATGAGTGGCATTATTTACAGTTGTTCTGACTTTTTGGATATATCACCCAGAAAGTTATTAACGAACGAACAGGTGTTTAATAACGAAGCAACCGTTGAAGCATATTTTGTGAATATGTATCAGAATCTGCCCATTGAGGATTTTAATTTCAGCAATGGAAGATTCAATGAGTATCCTGGAAATGGACAATCTTGTCCTTCGGGATGGGCAGGTGAAACATGGGGTGCAGGCTATACTAATTTATCAAATACTTGGTCGCCGGTTTATAAAAATATCCGAAATATTAACGAGTTTATTGTAGAAATAGATAAATCAACTGCCTTTACCGATTCTATCAAACAAGCATACAAATCAGAAGCTTATTTCCTGCGAGCATTTTGCTACTTTTATTTAGTGAAAACATGGGGCGGTGTTCCAATTTTGAAGAAAGCTCAACCATTCAATGAAAATGTTGGGGAATTAATGCTGCCCCGAAATCAGGAAGAAGAAGTTTGGGACTTTATTTTGAGCGATTTAGATTCTGCTGTATTGCACTTAAGTACAACCAAAATTTATGGAAGAGCAAATAAATATGTAGCGCTAGCATATAAATCGAAAGTTGCACTCTTTGCAGCTTCGGCAGCTAAATATGGTGTTGTAGATAGAGTCCATTTTGTAGGTGTTGATCCGGTTAGAGCTACAGATTTGACAAGGGTTGATAACTATTATAAAATATGTATGGATGCAGCTGAACAGGTAATAAACAGTGGAGCTTATACCTTGTACGATGCCATAGCAGATAGATCAACTAACTTTCAAATGAGTTTTCTGAATGCCGCAAGTAGTCCTGAAGTGCTTTTGGCTAAAGGTTTTGATTATACAGCCACCAAACATACGCATAGTTGGGATTACTTGATTTTACCCTATCAATTGAAACCGGATTTTGGAGAAAAAATATCACCTTATTTGCAAAGTGTTGAAGCGTTTGAGTTTGCAGATGGTCGCCCTGCAACACCACTTTTTGGTGCTAATAGTGCAGGTGTACCTACTGTATCGGCAACACTCTCAACTGTTGAAAGTGCATTTACTGGTAGAGACCCCCGCCTTTTTGCCTCCATTATTTTACCAAACGACATTGTGAAAGGTGTGAAAATTACTATTCAAAAAGGAGTACGTATTGGCACAACAAACTATACGGGTAATAATTATGGGCAATTATTTGATAAAGTGACTAAAACCTTTGTTTCTGCACCCAATGCGAATACAGTTATGGGTACCGGAGCATCCGGTGGTTGTAATATTCTGAATTGTGTTACTGGGTTTTTTATGAAAAAATACCTGGATATAAACAGAGAAAAAGGGATGTGCAAGGATTGGATGTCTGAAACGGACTTTATTGCAATGCGTTACGCCGAAGTATTGTTGAATTACACGGAAGCTACCATCGAAACTCAAACCCGACTTGATAATGGATTGAAATGCATTAACCTGGTAAAAAAACGTGCAGGCGTGAAAGAATTTGCAACTACAGCCGAACTCACTAAAGTACGCTATCGGGCTGAGCGTCGTTCAGAATTTTTTGCCGAAGGTCAGTTGTTTTGGGACTTGCGTAGGTGGAGAGAACTTCGTTCCAATTTTATGGTTGGTGGCGTTAATCCTGAAGCCACAACAAGACATGGTTTGGAAATTTGGTGGGACTATACCAACAATAAATACATTTTGCAAAGAAAAAATCAACGGGGAATCACTTATCTTGAGGAAAGAATTCAATACGATGGAATTCCATCAGTAGAGTTAGCTATCAATCCTCTTTTTGTTGATAATCCTGGATACTAATTTAATTAATAATTAAAGCCTAATAACTTTGCTTGTTGGTTTTAATTCTAAAAAAAATAAAGAAATGAAGAAAATATATTTTTTGATTACAGTAATATCCACATTACTAGCATCATGTACTGAAATTGATAATTATCCTGCTCCTAATTGTGCCATCAAGGGTCAAATCATTGATTCGGAAACAGGAGAACCATTTGAAAGTCGGATTGCAGATAATATAGCTCTGGTTCGCGTCAGGGAAGATAATCCTAAATATTCAAACCCTACTTATTTCGATTTGCGAATTATGGAAAAAGGAACTTTTATTGAAAATGCATTACCCGAGACCACTTATAAATTTTATCTCCAAAAGGTACCAATGGTTTCTACCGACACTATTCGGGTACAGTTATCACCTACTACCCCTCAAAATGTTGTCATAAAAGGAATTCCATATTTACGTATTGCTTTGGAAGTGGCGCGAGATTCAATGTTTTTTACAATTACGAAACCAACCTCAATTACCTATACAGGAAATATTACGGAGATTTTCGTGATGTATGGTAATTTTAATAGGGTAAATGAAGGATTTACAAACTCGCTCGACAATACATTGGCTGCGTATGTTCCAATAGGTGGCGCTGCACAGGCAAATGTATTAAATAAAACCTTTAAACTACCTTTGATAACGCCATTTCCAACGATTACAAAAGGGAAACATTATTTCCGTGTTTGTGCGCGACTGAGTGGAGCTTTATCAGAACGACGCAATTATAGTCCAACAATAGCAGCCGAGTTCGTTGGACAATAATACTTTACACCTCTTTAATATTTCAATTAACTGAATAGAATTCTGTTACAGCCTGCATTTTTCCTGATTATTAAATTTATATGATCAAAATTAAATCACTGTTTTCAATCATTTTATTTATTCAATTATCTACCGTTTCAGCGCAAACATGGAAGTTGATACAGCCTAAATATGCTACCAGTGATGCATTTGTAGCGAAATACAATGCCATAGAACATGGAGCGGATCCAACGGGTGTTACCGATAATACAGCTCTTTTTCAGCAGTTGTTAGATAACCTGGGGTCACGTGTTAGTTCTACCGGAGGAGTAAATAATGGAGGTGTGTTGTTTGTGCCGGAAGGTAAATATAAGATTCTCGGGCAATTGATTGTCCCCAAAGGGGTTACTATTCGTGGCGAATGGGAGAAACCTGTGAAAGGTCAGACTATAAAAGGAACTATCCTAATGGCCTATTACGGTAAAGGAACAGATCATGGAACGACATTGGATGATTGGAAAATCTTTGAAAGTAAAGCATTTATCACGCTTCAACCTGCTGCAGCTGTAAAAGATGTAGCGATATGGCATCCTGAACAAAATGCCAACAACATCTCAGCTTATCCACCTTCCATCCTTTTTGGTCAATTTGGTTATTTTGGTGGCGGTAGCTGCAATGCTACAAATATTACGCTAGTCAATTCATATTATGGCATAAGTTTATCGAAAAACAACGGTGGCGCATCGCCTTTTATTTACGGCATATACGGTACACCTCTTTCGTGTGGGATTGAAATTGATAATATTGGCGATGTAGGTCGAATTGATGTTGTGGATTTTTCGCCGGCATTTTGGGCTGGTTCTGGTTTGACAAATTCACCTGTTTTGGGTGGAGCATACTCTGTTTGGATTTACAACAATGGTGTGGGAATAATCATGCGTCGAAATGATTGGTCAAATTGTTGTTTTGTAAGAGTGGATGGCTACAATAAAGGATATTATGCAAGTACGTCTATTTCAGATACTACTAAATGTGCCAATGGAAATCATTACGGTTCGGAATTTAGTAACTGCAAATATGGAGTTTATGCTGATAGAGTGAATGTTGTGGGGCAGATGCACACGCGCTACAAGATTATTAACTGTGAATATGGGTTTTATCTGGCTGATTGTGTAGATGGATTAATGCAGATAATGGCCTGTGATATAAGTGCATCCAAATCGGCTATTTATATTTCTACCAATACCAAGACTAAAATTTTGATGAGTCAATGTACTATCAATCAGGGAGGGGTTGACCTTTTAGGTGGGGTTATTTCAATGACCAACAATGTTTTCAATAATTCAACACCTCAAATCAATTTGGGTTCTGATGTACGTTCAGTCATTACCGGGAATACATTTCAACAAGCGTTACAAATAAAAAATACGTCGAAATACGATAATATCATCGACCATACACCGGTTGTGATGTCAGCAGTACCTGCTTTTCAACACACAACTTCGGATGATATAAAGCAGAAACCAGCTAGGATGGTAATGTATCTGGCTACAGATTTTGGTGTATCCACATCGGCTGCTGATAATGCTACGGCACTGCAAACAACTTTAAACAAGGCGCAAACCGATGGTGGTGGAATTGTTTTTATGCCTCCCGGGCGTTATAAGTTTCTCAGTAATTTGAGTATTCCCTCTGGCGTTGAATTAAAAGGTGCCGTTGACAATAAATGCGATCCACAAGGCTGTGGAACTGTGTTGGAAGTATATGCAGGGAAAGGGCAACCTGAAACTTCGACTCCTTTTATATCGATGGAACCCAATAGTGGCTTGCGAGGCGTAACCTTCAATTATCCCGAACAATTATCCACACTTTTACCAAATATCTTTCAATATCCATACTGTGTACGTGGTAATGCAAACACCTATATTGTCAACACAAATTTTCGTGCTACTTACAAAGCCATTGACCTTTTCAGTAATAAATGTGATAATCATTATGTGGAATATCCTGCCGGTCATGTATTCAATGTTGGAATTCGTGTAGGGGGAGCTTCTGCAAATGGGTTAATTAGTAATGCACAGTTCAATTGCTTTCCATATACCTGGGGTATGCAATCAAAGTGTGGCTTTTTTCCGAACTCGCCCGACCCATCTTCAACTGTTGGAAAAGATAGCATTTTTACTTATATGTTTCGAAACTTACAATTCCTGATTTTAGGAAATTGTACGAACCAAACATTATATAACAATTTCGATTATGGAGCTGCGAAATCGGTGATACTCTCTTCAATTGACGGAACAGGTCCGAGTGGTATTTCAATGGGTACGGCTATGGATGCAGGAGTAAAAACGTTCAATTTTGAAGCAATTGGTGCAGGTGGTTTTGATTTTATTAATTCACAAATCGTAAGTATTCCAGGTCCGCTATCTGATGGTACAAACATCGCTGCGAACCAACCTTTAACACGCTATTTAGAAACCTCTGCCGGTTTTACAGGTAAATCAACTTTTTATACTGCAGATTTTTGGGGTAATGTCTACGAAATTTCTAATCAGATTCAGGGTGGAATTATTGAATTACAAACGGCTCATTATCGGGCTCCAGGAAAAAAAGTTTTTGCCGAAGTTGCAAGCACTGCCAAATTTAATATGGTAAATTCGAATCTTGATCCTCAGGTGAATGTGCTAGTGAATGGTTCATTGTCAAAGTTTTACATACAATCTTCCATTATCAATTCTACAGGTATCAACAAAGCGGGATGTGGTTTGTGGCTCAACAATATTGAACCCACAGCTTCTGTTTCGCCTAACTCAAGCGAATTTTTACCACGTACCGGTTGGATAGCCACTGCATCTGTTGTCAACACGGATGCAGCTAAAGCTATTGATGGTGTTTCCAGCACAAGTTGGTCAACCCTGACAGTATTTCAAAATCCGGGGCAGTGGTTCAAAGTGGATATGCTTCAACCTAAAACCTGCACGGGAATTTATTTAGATGTCATAAAAGCTACTGATACGCCTGTTTCTTGTACTGTTTTTGTATCAAACGATGGCACAAACTGGATGACTGTTGGAAAAGGAATAGCTGAAAATCAGATTATGTTTAGCTCATCACAAACAGTTCGTTATATAAAAATTGAGCAAACGGGAACAAGTATAACTAGTCCGTGGGCTATCAAAGAACTGTACGTTATGATAACCGATTTGTCAACTCCGATAATTACGTTGAACGCAAGTCCTTTTGTAGTTTATAATAACGGAAATCGTTTAATTATTCAGGGTACTGATGGAAAATCAAAAGTAAGTGTTTATAATCTCTCAGGTCAGTTAGTGAAAGCACCTGAATGGATTGAATCAGATTTTGATATTAATCTAACTATGGGTGTATATATTCTATTGGTTGAAAATAACAAACAACTTTTTAGAAAGAAAATTATTGTGAATAAACCATCAATATAATCATCGATTCACGATTTATAAATCTAATACAATACTCTATAAATTTTCACTTAAGATACGTTTCAAAAGCGGTAGCGAATTAACTCAATCAAAATCAACTCTATTATTGTTATGAAAAAAAACATACTTTTTCTGGTATTTATATTAAACCTTTTAGTGATAAATAAGCTGTTATCACAAACCCAAAACTATTTTGGAAGCAGTGGGGCATTAAATGGAGCTTCATGGAGTACTAATCCTACAGGACCATACACTTCGGCACTTATGACAACCGGTGGGCCTATTGTCAATTTTAATACTGTTATTACAGAAAATCCTGTGTTATCAGCAGATGTTTTGTGGGCAGGAATTAATGTAACTCAAAATTTAACTTTTAGTAGGACGGCTGGCATAATCAGAAATTACAACAATACAGGTAATATGATAATTGATGTAAGCGCCGGTAAAACTTTTGATTGTTCAGCGATGACTTTTTCTGGTATCGCTGCCGCTGCACAGACAAAAAATGGGAGTGGTACTCTGGTATCTCAGGGAGGTTCTTTTGGCGGTGGTTATACACTCAATGCAGGTACAATTATAGCTAAAAATACCATTGCAATGGGTGGAAATGTTACACCAGGCTCTTTGACAATTAATGGTGGGACTATTGCGACTGATGTTTCCCGTGATTTCTCCGGAAAATTCTCCGGCATTATAATTGGTGGAGATTTCACATTAGGTTCATCTATTGCTCCTGCTGCTATAGGTTCTAATCTTAGTTTTAATTCCAATGTGTCACTTGGATCTTCTTCCCATGCTATTACTATTGGTGGTATCGGAATATATACATTAGGTGGTATTATAAGTGGGAACTCAGGGGTAGGTTTAACGATTAATGCAGCCGCTGCTGGTGTTTTGCTTTTTACAAATTCTGCGAATTCTTATAGCGGAACTACCTCAATTAATACAACTGCCGAATTAAGGTTAAATCCAACTTCTACATCAGCCACATTTGCATCTCAGATTGATTTGGTGGGAGGTAAACTAAGTACAACTGGAATTGCAACGGGTACAAGTCTTTCGAGTTCATCGACATTGAAATTGTCGGATAATTCGACTATTGCATTGGGAACAAATGTTCATTCATTGACATTTTCTGACAGTCACTCCGTAAGTTGGATACCTGAAAAATTGCTTACAATTACTGGTTGGTTAGGAGCCAAACAATCAACGGGTACTGCAGGGCGGATTTATGTGGGAGTAGGAGGACTATCAACTGCTCAATTGAATCAGGTCTATTTTAAAGGATTTTCTACTGGAGCTCAAATCCTCAATACCGGCGAATTAGTGCCATCAACAGACCTACCTCCGGGTCCGGCATATCAGCATTTTATAATGTACGGTCAAAGCTTATCAGTCGGATTTCAGTCTTATCCTTCATTGAGCGTGGATAATGTGCCTGGAAACTATATGATTGGTAATCAGGTTTGGATTAATAATGGTAATTCTAACTTAAGTACCTTTAAACCATTAATCTCCAACCTCTGTGCCAATGATGTCGCTGTTGCTTTATCAAGAACTAATGGCAAGGGCGAATGTACCATTACATCCATGGTTAATCACCTCCAAAAGAAAATAAATAATTCGGAGAACCTTATTTCAACTTCGTGTGGTACAGGTGGTAAATCTATTGAAGAACTTTCAAAGGAATGCCAAACAACAACTCTTTATAATGATTTTACCACAACAATCAATTCGGGAGCAACCATTGCGAAAATGACAAATAGTCCCATAACTTGTCCTGCAATAGTTTGGATGCAAGGTGAGTGGAATTATACTTTACCCGGCACATCTACCGGTCTTACGGTTGGCTCTGCACCTACAGGTGATAAAAGTACTTATAAATCACTTTTGCTTACACTTAAAAACAACATGCAAACTGATGCGATGAATAAATACAATCAGACCGGAAAACCACTTTTTATAACATATCAAGTAGGTGCTCAGTACACAAGGGGCAAAGAATTAGCAATAGGTATGGCTGAACTTGAAGCCTCGAACGAGAATGAAGACATAATTTGTGCTGGTCCTGTATATCCTGTTACTGACCGTGGAGGACATCTTGACCCCAACGGTTACCGCTGGTATGGTGAAATGATTGCAAAAGCCTACTACAAAACAAAAATTGAGAATCATCGCTTTATACCGCTGCAACCCAAGTTTATATCAAGAACAACCGATGCCAATAAAATTAAAATTCAATTTCTTGTTCCAAAATTACCTTTAGTGTTGGATGATAAGACTTTAGACAAAGTACCCGATTATGGTTTTGCCGTATATAACGATAATGTAAAGATGGCTATTTCATCGGTTACTGTTGATGGAGATTGTGTTTATCTGACCTGCGCCGGAAATTTGACAGGTGTTGTAGAAGTTAATTATGCAGGTTTAAACACGGGAATTTTGAATGGACAAGGTAATTTGAGGGATAATGACGATTATGCTGCTTTCTACAATTATATTGATTTAGATAAAAGGAATGTTGATAACACATATTTTTATCCACGTGATGCTGCCGAAACCACACTACGTCCTACTTTTGAGCCAAAGGATGCAACAGGAACTATCATTTATGATAAACCCTATCCGCTTTATAATTTCTGTGTTGCATTTTATTATAAACTGGACGTTGGGCAACAGAATTATCTGATTCCAATTCTGGGTGGAGATCTTACTACAACAGTAACTCCTAAAATGGATCTGTCACCATATAAAGTTTTTCAAGTCGACAATTTTTTGTGTGTTTACACTGGAAAAGACCAATTTATTTCACTTCAATTGATTGATTTAAAAGGAAAGGTTGTTAGAACTTATGCTTCTAATAATACTAAATTTAATATTAATCACTTAAACAAAGGAGTTTATATTGCAAAAGTTAAGACAAAAATAGCAACTGATACTTTGAGTATAATAATTAAATAATTAGAACCTTTTATGAACAAAATACTTCCTGGTAAACTCATTTTACCAGCATTGTCATTGCTAACGGTATGTTCAGCCAATGCCGCAAAGGTCAAAACCGCCAAACCAAATGTAATTATACTTTTCAGCGACCAGCACAATGCCAATGTTTTTGGTTATCAGGGGCATCCCGATGTAAAGACACCCAACTTAGATGCAATGGCCCGTCAGGGTGTCGTTTTTAATAGGGCATATTGTCAAAATGCTATTTCAGCACCCTCGCGAATGTCTCTTTTCACTGGTCTGTATCCACGAACCATTGGGGCAATGGATAATGCACATGTAGAAACAACGATAATCAAAGAAGTTGTATCCATTCAATCATCCTTTCAGGCAAACGGTTACGACACATATGCTTTTGGGAAAAGACATTTGGAATCGGGTGCTGATAAAGGTTGGACAAACAATCAAAGCCATCTTGATAACGAATCGCCAAATGCAAATTATGTGGAATGGATAGAAAAAGAAGGATATGCCGATGCATTTGGCGAAGATTGGGCAGCTGAATTTGGACAATTCCCAAACGGAAATTCGAAAGCAAAAACCAAATTTCCAACTGCTAAAATGGGTACACGCACCTCAAAATTACCCGAAGACAAAACCATGGAGGCTTATTCCACTCTAAATACACTCGATGTTATTCGTAGTCATAAAGACGGTGGAAAGCCATTTTTCTGTTTCACATCATTCTATCATCCGCATC
Organism: uncultured Bacteroidales bacterium; assembly: GCA_903912795.1. Classification (GTDB taxonomy): domain Bacteria; phylum Bacteroidota; class Bacteroidia; order Bacteroidales; family Paludibacteraceae; genus Paludibacter. The sequence goes on along the minus strand of CAIWIS010000404.1, from coordinate 13,866 downwards.
AACCTTATACACCCATTCAAAAATACTTATCGATGTACGATATAACAAAATGGGGAAAAGGAACTTTATATAATGATGGATTACAAATGCCACAAACACTTCATCAACCGGCAAACGAGATACCCCCTTTTCTTGAAAACTTGCGAAATAGCAAAACCGGAATTTGGTGTCTTGGGTTGGCTGCCGAAGATGAGCAATTGTACCGTAACTATATTGGTTCTTATTATGCTTTGGTATCAGAAATAGATGCGCGAGTGGGAGAAATTTTTGCTGAACTCGAAAAAAATGGAATGGCTGAAAACACCATTGTAGTTTACGCTTCCGATCATGGCGACTTTGTGGGTTATCATGGTATGATTGAGAAGGCAGCATTGGGACATAATGTATATGAAGAAACCTTACGTGTACCGCTGATGTTTTTTTGGAAAGGTAAATCAGCAGTGAATTTCAAAAGTGATGATTTGGTAGGACTTATTGACATTTATCCAACTTTAATCGAGTTGGTTGGTATTAAAAAACCAACATTAAAATACGATTTACAAGGTATTTCATTAGCTAAAACGGTAACAAAAAAGAAACAAACCAATCGTAATTATATAGTTTCCGAAAACTGGAGTCAGGCTTCAGTCATTACGAAGGATTATAAACTTGGAATCATGCTCGACCCAACTACTGTAGCTGCAAAACGTGATTACAGGAGCTATGGCAATATGCTTTTTAATCGTAAAGCTGACCCTTACGAAGTGAATAATCAGATTAATGCTCCTGAACTAGCAGCAACAAAACAATTGCTGTTTGAGTATTATGCCGATTTTGAAAAGAAGATATCAGGTGTGGGGAAAACGGAGATGGCAAATAAATCTTCAAAAAAATAAAAATCAAATAGTTGTTATTTTCTATCATATTAATCCAGAATTAATCTTTAATTAAATAGCTGTTTCTATTTTTGCAACAATAATTCAAACTATCATATTAATCAAAAATAATAATCGTATGAAAAAAAACAATTACTCAAAATTAGTATTTATTGTTTTGGGATGTATTTCCATTTTCTCTCAATTCGCCTTAGCGGCAGATTTATATTGGGGAACTTCAGGAACCTGGAATACCGGAACCCCATGGTTCTCGGATGTTGCACGCACAACACCGGTCGCATGGATTCAGGGTGAAGTGGCACATTTCGATCAGGCAGCTACTATCACTGTGTCTGGCACGACTAATATCTCAATTGCTGGAATTGTGGCCAACGATAATGTAACAGTTACAGCAGGATCTGCTATTAGTACCGGATCACCTGTTTCTTTCAATGTGGCAAGTGGAAAATTACTTGACTTTGGGACACAAACTTTGATTGCTACAGCAGGTACTACTCACGGTATTATAAAAGATGGTGCTGGTACATTGGCCATTACAGGAAACGGATATCTGGGTGGGTTCACTTTGACTGCCGGAACAGTAACTACAAAAGGTGCAAATGCTTTTGGATTAGGTCCTATAACAATAAATGGTGGCACAATCGGAGCAGTAGGAAATTATGCTTATGCAGCCACAGGTTTGAACATTCGTGGAGATTTTAGCATTGGTGGAGTTAGCGCTGGAGGTGGTATAGCATCACCAACCTTTTCTTTTGCTGCTACTGCGCCTGTGTCCTTGGGTTCAGCTACCCGAACCATTACAATGAATGGAACTGGACTGATAACATTTCAGGGAAATATGAGCGGAGATGCAAATGTAGGCTTAACCCTGAGTTCAACTATTAATTCGGGAAATACTTTAAGTCCACTACGTTTAATGGGCGATAATAGTGGGTTCAAAGGAATTACAACCATTAATGCATATTCAATGCTAAAGTTAGGCAGTATTACTACATTAGGAACTACCGATGCAGGAACAGTTGTGAATTCAGGTGGTACACTCGATATTAACGGAATAAATTATACCGCTGCCGAACCGGTTACTGTAAACGGAGGATCTGCTTTTGCAGCTATCGCTAATAATTCAGCTACCGAAGCAACTTTCAATGGTCCTGTTACACTTACAAATTATGCTTATGTAAACGGTGCTGCCGGAAAACTTAATCTTACAAATGCAATTAGCGGATCTGGTATTTTATATCTTGCCGGAGCTCAGGGAGGTTCTGTTAGTGGAGCTATTTCTGTAGATGGCGGACTTTGGGTAAATAACGGCACATGGACTGTCTCAGGTGCAAACTCATATACAGGAACTACTACAATTAATGCCACTAAAACACTGATTTTGGGAGCTTCGGGTGCAATTCCCGATGGAAGTGGACTCGTTATAAATGGCACATTTAAAACGGGAGCTACAGTTGGATTCTCTGAATCGTTGGGAACATTAACTATTAATGACAATGCAACTATTGCGTTGGGTACAGGTGTTCATACTTTATCCTTTGCAAATAGCAGTGCAGTGGCTTGGACAGCTTCAAAAACACTAACTATTACGGGATGGACCGGCTCAACTTCAGAAGGGGGAACTGCCGGGAAAATATTTGTTGGTACTGATAATACGGGCTTAATTGAAACTCAACTTTCTCAGATTACCTTTAGTGGACACACTGCAGGTGCTAAAATATTATCAACTGGCGAAATCATACCATCAGATATTTCAACAACAATAGATAATAATGGATTGCAAGGCGTGAATGTTACCTTGAATTTGGATGGAGCATTGATTGTTAATGGTTTGCAAAAAACTACATTGATGAGTGTTTACAATACAAACGGAATGTTGTTAGTTTCTAAATTGATAAACATCTCCGATACCCCAATCATTCTGAATCAGAAAGGAATGTATATTGTAAAATTGGCTGATAAAGTATTCAAAGTAATTAGATAAATTTCAAAAAAATTCTTACATACTATTAATCGTAAAAATAAATATCCTATGAAAACAACTTGTAAAAAAACAATGTTTTTGACAATTATTTACATCACTTTCTTTTCACCATTTGCCTTAGCAGGCGATTTATATTGGGGAACTTCAGGAACCTGGAATACAGGAACTCCATGGTTTTCGGATGCTGCACGTACTACGGCTGCTGCATGGGTTCAGGGTGATGTTGCCCATTTCGATCAGGCAGCTACTATCACTATACCTGGTACAACTAATATCGCAATTGCAGGAATTGTAGCCAACGAAAATGTTACTGTTACTGCTGGGGCTGCAATGAGTACAGGAAATGTACCAGTTTCTTTCAATGTGGCAAGTGGAAAATTGCTTGACTTTGGTACACAAACTTTGGTGGCAACTGCAGCAACTACTCATGGTATTATTAAAAATGGTGCCGGTGCATTGGCTATTACCGGAAATGGATATCTGGGCGGTTTCACGTTGAATTCCGGAACAGTAACTGCAAAAGGTGCAAGTACTTTTGGTGCAGGAGTTTTAACCATAAATGGTGGAACAGTTGGTGCAACAGGGAATTACGCTTATGCGGCTACAGGTATAAACATAGGTGGAGATTTTAGCATTGGTGGAGTTACCGCTGGTGGTGGTATAGCATCACCAACCTTTTCTTTTGCAGCTACTGCACCTGTATCCTTGGGTTCAGCCAATAGAACCATTACAATGAATGGAACGGGTTTGGTAACATTCCAGGGAGGTCTTACTGGGGATGCTGGGATAGGCTTAACCTTGAGTTCAACAATAAATTCTGGAAACATATTAAGTCCACTCCGATTGATGGGTGACAATAGCGGTTACAAAGGAATAACTACCATTAATAGTTATTCAATGCTCAAGTTAGGTAGCGAAAATGCATTAGGTACAACGAATGCGGGAACAGTTGTAAATACAGGGGGAACCCTTGATATTAACGGAGTAATTTATAATACTGCCGAACCAGTAACTATACACGGTGGATCTACATTTGGTGCAATATCCAATAATTCAACAAACGAAGCGACTTTCAATGGTCCTGTTATACTTACAAACTATGCTTATTTTAATGGTGCTGCAGGGAAACTGAATCTGACAAACACCATTGGTGGAACAGGTAGGTTGTTTCTTGCCGGTATTCAAGGTGGTTCAATTAGTGGAGCTATTTCAGTGAGTGGTGGGCTTAGTGTAACAAATGGTATCTGGACTATATCAGGAGCAAACACTTATTCAGATTCAACAAAAGTTAGTATTGGTAAAACCTTAATTCTTGGTGCAACAGGAGCAATACCTGATGGAAGTCCACTTGCATTAAGTGGTACGTTTAAAACTGGTGCAACAATTGGATTTTCTGAGAATATTGGAACATTGATTATAACTGATAATGCAAACATTGCTTTGGGCACAGGTGTACATACCTTAACGTTTGCAAATAGCAGTGCAGCGACTTGGACAGCTGCAAAAACACTAACCATTACCGGCTGGACCGGAACAAAAGGACAGAGTGGTACTACTGGTAAAATAATGGTGGGTTCCGATGCAAATAGTTTAACTATCTCACAATTGGCTCAAATCAACTTTTCGGGTTATAGTAATGGTGCAATGCTATTGTCAAATGGTGAATTAGTTCCGTCAACACTTTCAGGTATTAACGATATTGATATGAGTTCAATTACTCTTTCTGTCCTTAAAGATGGAAATCTTAGCATTCGTGGCTTGAAGCAACCCGTTAAGATAAACGTGTATAATACTAACGGAATTTTGGTTGCTTCGAAATTAACAGACAATACAAATACCAACATTTTATTAGCTGAAAATGGATTGTACCTTGTTAAAATCGGAACAAAAACACTCAAGGTAATTCGCTAAACAATAAATAAAAATTAAAAAATCAAAAAAGAATCTCATGAAACTAACACGTATTTTATTTTTATTATCGATTTGTGCTATAAGCGCAAATCAAATTATGGCTCAAACTGCAGTTGCTAACCTCAAACTTTGGTGGAAACTGAATGAACCGGTAGGTGCTACTACTATCACAGATTATGCAATAGGAACTAAACAGCTTGGGATTTCCCCTAAAGATGCTACTATTAATAGTGGTATAGTAGATAAAGAAAAAGGAAATGTATTATCTTTCAACAAGATAGCTAATGCAATCGTGCTACGTAATCCATCTCTTAATCAGGTAATTGGAGCAAGTGACAGAACATATTCATTTTGGGCAAAAAAAGAAGTAGCTCAGGGGGCGGTTGATCAAATTGCCTTATTTGGTCAACTTGGATTACCTGGTGGTGGAGGTGGTCTATTGATAATTACACCAGCAAATGGTAAAACAATTACCATTTTATGTGGTTCCGAGTCAAAAAATAATTATACCAATCCTCTAGAAAATACAAGTAACGAGAACGTTTGGCACCATTATGTAATCACTTCAACTGATGGTACTACAGGTGGTCTAAAATGTTATGTTGATAATGTGGAGTGGACCGCAAATGTAAAAAATTCAGTTCCATTACAAACTACAAATGTAATTAGAATTGGGCATAGCTATAATGGTAGTATTGTAGATTTCAGATTGTATAACAAAGCGTTAACACAGGATGAAATTAAGGCAGTTTATAACGAAAGTCCTTCAAAAAAATAAATTTTAAAGAATTAGTTTTATAATAAATTGCTTGTTTTGTTTTCCATAGACTCAGATTATGCTTTTGGTGTTGCGTAATCTGAGTCATTGTTTAAATGATGTTGAATTAAAAATAGATATGAAGAATAGAATTTTTGGAATAATACTTTTTTCATTGGTTGTAAATATCAGTTCTGCTTTTGCTCAAAATCACAGAACGTATGATAGTTACAAGGGCTTGGTAATGGCTGGTTATCAGGGTTGGTTCAATACGCCTACTGATGGAGCAAATAGAAATTGGAAACATTATGGTGGTAAACAAGGATTCAAATCGGGTTCATGCAACATTGACTTGTGGCCCGATGTATCTGAGTACAACATCACCTACAAAACTGAATTTTCATTTGCTGATGGTTCTTCGGCTAAAGTATTTAGTTCTGCCGACGAATCTACCGTTTTTACCCATTTCCTATGGATGAAAGAATATGGAATTGATGGTGTTTTTATGCAACGCTTTGTTTCGGAAATTAAAAACACTCAGGGTTTATCGCATTTTAACAAGGTATTCAACTCGGCTATGTTAGCTGCTCAAAAATACGATAGAGCCATTTGTGTAATGTACGATTTAAGTGGAATGAAACTAGGCGATGCTACATTTGTGCTTTCGGATATGGATAATTTGGCAGCAAAATACAGTATCACTACCCACAAGAAATGCCCATCTTACCTGTACCATAACCGTAAACCATTGGTGTGTATATGGGGAGTTGGCTTCAACGACAAACGTGCATACGGTCTTGAGGATGCCAATCAATTGATTGATGGACTTCGCAAACGCGGCTTTAGCATTATGATTGGCGTGCCAACACGATGGCGTGAGTTAACTAATGATGCAGTAAGGGATTCAGCTTTGCATGCAACCATTAAAAAATGTGATATTTTAATGCCTTGGTTTGTGGGCAGATACGATGAAAAAAGTTACCCAGCTTTTTCAAACTTAATTCCAAAAGATTTACAATGGTGTAAGGCCAATAAAATAGATTATGCACCGCTCGTTTTCCCTGGTTTTTCGTGGAAAAATATGAAGGGCGAACAAACAAAACAAATTTATCGAAATGGTGGAAACTTCTTTTGGAGTCAAATTTCCGGAGCTATTCAGGCCAACTGCGAGATGCTGTATGTAGCCATGTTCGATGAGATGGACGAAGGAACTGCTATTTTTAAATGTGTTACCGAAGTGCCGATTGGCGCAAGTAAATTTGTATCGCTCGAAAAAAATCTGGGTAACGATCATTACCTTTGGCTCACCGGACAAGCAGCTAAAATGCTTCGCAAAGAAATACCATTAAGTATTGAGTTACCCACCAGGAAAAAATAAAACCTGAAATTTTCTATCCCTTCAAAATTGGCTGCAAGTATGGCTTAACCATTCTGTAGCGGATTTTTTGTCAATAATACTAAGCTCTAGATTCTTGATTCTTGATTCTGTTGTCTTTACCCTATTTAGTTAAAGTTTAAATTCTATTCAATTATTTTCCATTTTAATCCCTCCGTTAATGTAATATTAATCTGTTTTTAATGTACACCCAATATATTTGCACTAAAAATACTATTCAATAATTATAAATTATTATCATGAAAAAAATTACATTCAAAAAAACTGTGTTTTTTGCATTGAGTTGTATGATTATTTTGACGCAATCAGCATTAGCTGGTAATCAGTACTGGGGATCACCAGGTACTACTGCTGCATGGAATACATCAAACTGGAGTGCTGTAGGTGCAACAACACCTTTCGGTTCTGGATGGACAGCAGGAAGTGTCGCTTATTTTAATACAGCAAACAGCACTATTCTTGGCCCTTCTGCTGGTATTACTATTGGTGGAATAGTTGCAACTGAAAATCTCACTTTGTCATCGCCTACAAGTTCAATAATATCGAATGTGGGTAACGGGGTTATAACAATAGATGTTAGTTCTGGTAAAACAGTTGATTTTTCAACTCAAACGGTAACTGCGCAAGCAACAGCAGGTTATATTAAAAATGGGGCTGGTGTTTTTGCAATGCAGGGAAATACTTATGGAGGAGGTTTTACCCTAAATGCAGGTACATTGATTACCAGAGGCAATAATGCTATGGGCGGCAATGTTACAACTAATGTTCTTACAATTAATGGTGGAACAATCGCATCAGATGCAACACCACGTGATTTTTCAAACAAGTATTCAATTATAACGATTGGTGGAGATTTTACAATTGGAGCAACGACTGGTTTAGCATTAACCAATGCAAATATAACATTCAATACTGCCACTCCACTTGGAAGTGCTACCCGTGCAATAACCATAGGTGGCACAGGTATCTACACTTGGGGAGGTGTAATTAGTGGAAATGCAGGGGTTGGATTAACCGTGAATTCTACAGCAGCTGGTTATCTCAAATTATCAGGCGCGAATACGTATACTGGTACTACAACAATTAACACTGGTACAATAAGGTTAGGTAATAGTTCTGCATTGGGTACAGTCGATGGAGGTACAATTATAAACAGTACAAGTAATACCTCCGGTGGTATACTTGATTTATATGGTACTAATTATTCATCTGCTGAACCATTAACAGTAAATGGAAATGGAACTGGTGGTGGAGCTATTGTAAATACTATAGCTACTGAGGCAACTTTTGCAGGTCCGATAACTTTGGGGAGTGCAACAGTTATAGCAGGAGGTGGAGCTAAAATTAATCTGACAAACACAATTGGTGGTACAGGTTCTTTGACTATTGGTGGTGGCATTGGTGGTGTGGCCAGTGGAGTCATGTCAATGACGGGATCACTTGTTACAGCAGGCAACTGGACAATTTCCGGTGCCAATACCTACTCGGGTTCAACGTCTGTTACTACATCAGGAAAAACACTCACGTTGGGTGCTTCTGAAGTTATACCTAACGGAAGTGCAGTCATACTTAATAATGCTACATTACAAACGGGAGCAACGACTGGCTTCTCAGAAACTGCCGGAACATTGCAATTAGCTACTAACAGCGCAACCATTGCATTAGGCACAGGTGTTCATACCTTGACCTTTGCCGATAGTCATTTAGTGGCATGGACGGCGGCAAAAACGCTTACCATTACTGGTTGGACTGGCGATGCAACAACTGGTGCTACTGCTGGTAAAATATTTGTTGGAACAACAAGTGCCGGTTTAACTGCTACTCAATTAGCTCAAATAACATTTAACGGATATGCAGCAGGAGCTCAAATTCTCTCAACCGGTGAAATTGTACCGGCATCTATTGCAGCTCCAACATTAACTGCCGCAGTTGGTGCAACTGTTGATGGAGCGTTTGATGTAACTTTTACAGACAATGCTACCTGGCGTGGAGCCATTACAAGTATCACGGTAGGTGGAACAACTTTAGATCCTTCAGCATACAACACTACAGTTGTCGGTAAAATCACATTTACACCTTCAGCTTCTGCTTTATTGCAAAGTGCTGGTGCTAAAAGCATTGTTTTCGTTGCTACAAACTATTTCAATGCCACACTATCTCAAACGATTGGTGCAGGTGTGCCTACTTCAAATTCCACAGCCGTTATCGATGCTGCTTTGGCTAAAAATGCTTCAAGCACAATTACTTGTACAGCCAAAGACCAATATAACAATTTGGTTTCGGGATATCCATTCAAATGTGACCTTACAGTTACCAACAGCGATGTCACTACCGCCGAAAGTTATACAATAGATGGTACGTCTCGCACAACAACAGCAAGTGATGTAACCCTAACAGCGACAACCAATTCAAGTGGTGTGGCTACCTTTACTGCTGCTCTTCCTGCAACAGTTGATGGTGGTGATGGTGTAAGTATTCAGGTGCAGTTGACAAATGGAACAACTAATATTGGGGCAGCATTTTCATTCAGCAGTATAACATACAATTTATCCGGAGCAAAATACTCTAATGATTTAACATTAAATGGAACGAGTGATGTTATCGTATCAAGTGGTGAATTTATAATTAATTCAAGTCCAGAAGTGCATTCAATTACCGTTGCTCCTGGTGCCAAAATTACTCATAGTTCTGGGACTCTTATCGCTACGAATGGCATAACCCTCGAAAGTGATGCCACCGGAACAGCTACATTGATGGATAGTTACAGCTCACCAACCATAAATGCCACCGTAAAACAATATGTAACTTCAGGTCGTAACTGGTATTTGAGTTCGCCTGTTTCGGCAGCCGATTACACTTGGTTAAGTCGTGGTACAAGTGTTCAGGGATGGGATGAAGCAACCAAAGCATGGGTGCCTGTTACCAATGGTACTTTGGTGAAAGGTAAGGGTTATGTTCAAGTGGCTACAACTATTGTTTCACCGCCATCGACTACAGGTACTACCGGCACTGTAAACGTAACAGGAACTACCAACTCGGGCGATATAGCTATTACCGTTAGTCGTACCGAATCGGGTTCGAACCGCGGTTTCAACTTGGTAGGTAATCCGTATCCATCGTATCTCAAGTGGACTGGCGCGAATGGATTTTTAGCCGAAGCAACCAACGATAGTATTAGTACAAGTTTTTGGTATCGTACCAAGAACAGTTCCGAAGCCTATGTGTTTACAACCTACAATGGCTCTAGCCACTTAGTTGTTGGTGGCTCAACTGTAAATAGCATACTTAACGAATATATTCCTCCTATGCAGGCATTTTGGATACGAGTAGATGCAAATGCATCAGTAACAACTCATAATGTAAACCTAACCTTCAAAAACAATATGCGTTTTCACGGTGTAGGCGATAACAATAAATTCAAAGCTCCAAAAGCTAACGAACGCCAACTAGTACGTCTGCAATTAGCTAATGGCAGTCAATCCGACGAAGCCTTGATATACTTCGATGCCAATGCTGCTAACACGTTTGATAATTATGATTCGCCCAAAATGATGAATAATAGCAATGCTTTACCCGATTTATATACAACTGTCGCTAATGAAAGATTAGCGATCAATGGACTGAACGAACTTGCAGATAATATGGAATTACCACTTGGATTTACGCTTAAAACCTCAGCTACGGGATTAAAACTAAAGGTGTCCGAACTTAGCAACTTAGCAAGTGGAACAAAAGTATATTTGTTGGATAAAGAACAAGGTTCACAAACTGAACTGCTTCCATCAACAGAATACACTTTTAATACAACTACATCGACTACCAACAACGAGAGTCGTTTCAGTTTGCTTTTCCGTGCGCCAAACGCATCAACAGGTATTGAAAATACCGAAAAAGGAAATACTCAGGTATTAGTTTACGCAGCGAATCAAATTTCAATTGTTGCCAAACCAAACAGCAATTATGCTATTTATAATAGCGTGGGACAGCTAATTGAAAACGGCATTCTAACTAATAAACTACATACTATAAACTGTAAACTAAATACAGGTGTTTATGTGGTAAAAGTAAATAATCAATCAACAAGAGTAATCATTAAATAATGTGATGATACATTGATGTGATGATAAAAAGAACACGAAACAAAATAAGTATTATGGGAAAGAAAAAATATAAAGCACCTCGCATTGAGTGGATACCGCTTGACAACGAAATTTCATTAGCACTAGCATCGGCTCCTCCAACTGGTCCAAGCGAGACACTAAATAGTGTTCAAAATCCGTTTAAAGAGGAATCAGGTTTAGTTTAACAGTTTAGTTTTTTAAGGTTGAGTTTTCACCCACTCTGAGTTTTTTATATAAAAAGGCTTAGGGTGGGTGATTTTTTGAATATAAACCTGTTATGTATAGGATATTTCAAAAAACTCAACGAATAAGTCTTTAATAGCAACTCATAAGTACGGAAATATACCTATCTTTGTGCCAAATACAAAGAATTATTTTATGAAAAAGTATTTAGAAGAGCTGCATAAACTACGTGTATTCCGATTGAATGAGGTCGAGAGTCTGGTTGGGAACTTGAATTCTGCCAAAGATTTGCTACAAAATTACAAGAAACAAAAGCTTATTTGTCAGGTTCGACGTGACTTGTATGCGGCTACCGATTTGGTTAGCAAACAAAGTTTATCCAATAAATTTGAGATTGCCGGTAAAATAACCCCTACATCCTATCTTTCGTACCAATCAGCATTGGAGTTTCACGGCTTGGCGCATCAGGTATTTTACGATTTGTGGGTTTCGAGCAACAACCGTTTCACCTCGTTCGACTTTGAAGGTATTCGCTATCAGTATTGCGAATCGAAAAGTATGGAAGGAGTAATTAGCCCGCATACAAGCTCATTTATTCGTGTTACTAATTTAGAGCGTACTGTAATCGATTGTATTGATAAAATAGAGCGATGTGGCGGCTTAGAAGAACTGATACAATGCTTTTCGCTCATTACATATCTGAACGAAGAGTTGTTGCTGGATTACCTGCAAGTATATAACAAACAATTTTTATATCAGAAAGCAGGGTTTATTTTGGAGTATTTTAAACAGGAAATGAAACTTAGTAAGGACTTTTTTGGCATTTGCAAACAAAAGATGGGCAAAAGTACACGCTATCTGACAGACCAGTCCGAGTCGACACATTACTTTAAAGTGTGGAAACTTTGCGCACCGGCGAATATTCTTTCGTTTTTAGAACAAGGAGGACAAAGCTATGTATAAGTACAATAAGAATGATTTAGATGTGCTCGCAACAAATACATCGTTTCTGCGCGATAATTTAGAGAAAGTGCTCCGATTATGCGACATACTGCAATATATAAATTCCAATCCATTATTGTATAATCATCTGGCATTAAAAGGAGGGACAGCTATCAATCTTGTTGTATTTAATCTTCCTCGTTTATCGGTCGATATAGATTTAGATTTTACGAAACAGAGTACCCGCGAGGAGATGTTTAAGTTGCGGGAGCAAATAAACAATGACATTGCAAAATACATGATTTCACAGAGCTATCAGATTAATCCATCATCAAAGAATCCACATTCGCTTGATTCATGGGTTTTTTTCTATCAAAATGCAGCAGGAAACATCGACAATATCAAAATCGAAATCAACTACTCGATGCGAAACCACGTTTTTGAACCTATTAACAAAGAAGTGAATATCGCATCCTTATCTGTTCGTTTTCAGGTTAGAGTATTGGATAATAAAGAACTTTTTGGAAGTAAAATAAAAGCACTTATTGAGCGAACAGCAGCACGAGATTTGTATGATGTTTATACAATGCTCGAACAAGGAATTTTCTCAGATTCAGAACAACAAATACTTCGTAAAATAGTACTTTTTTATTTAGCAGTAGGGGGCAATACTCCTCCACTGAATGCATACAAATTCGATGCTATTGATAATCTGAATTTCAATCAGATAAAGCGTAAATTAATACCCGTGTTAAAGAAAAGTGATAAGTTTGATTTTGAATCTGCAAAAAGAGAGATTAAGATGTATTTAACTGCACTAATGATGCTTTCTGATAACGAAAAGCTGTTTGTTGAAAAATTTAATAAAAATAAATATCATCCTGAGCTTCTTTTTGATGAACTTGAAATTGTCGACAGAATTAAAAATCACCCTATGGCAATTTGGAAATGTAATTCGTAACATTACCTATCCATAAAGCTTTTGATAGGGATGAACTTCAAGATGAACCTGTAAATGAACTTGTAAATGAACCTGATTATATGAAAAATCAGGTATATTTAGTTATTAAAGAAAATCAGGGAATAAACCGAATTCAACTGAAAAATATTTTTAATAAAAGCATTTCGACTATTCAAAGAGAGTTAAAAATATTATCTGATTTAAAGGTAGTTGAATTTAAAGGATCCGACAAAAAAGGTGGATATTTTTTAAAAGACAGCACTCCAAATTAACAAATTCTGCAATATGCTGACTATCTAATTGTATGTTCGTATAATTCAGAGTAGATGAACCGATTGCAGTTAGTTAAAAAACACAAAAAACAAAAGCATTGTTGAAAGATTTCTATCAACAATGCTTTTATGTTAAAAGATAAATAACTATTTTTGTTGTACGGGTTGAGTATCTATCTACAAATAACCCAGATAAGCTTTTACAACAGAATTAACTATGAATTTTGACATTTACTTTCCCTTATTCGAAAACATATTACATGGCGATTTGAATCCGCTGCTACCTGCTAATGACGATGGCTATCACTATGCAGCACGACTAGAACAAATGATAGTTGTATCTGTTAAGGATTCAGGTGTTTACGGACTCACTTTTCAGGCTCCATTCAATTTAAAAACGCGCTATTATCACCGGAAAATACTGGCCGATACCCTGCTGTATATTGCCGATATGCGTGATTTGT
>CAIWIS010000403.1 GCA_903912795.1 uncultured Bacteroidales bacterium | reverse complement strand
TTAGTAAGATATTCATCGGCACCGGCATTAAATCCTTCCTGAATTTGCATGGACAATGCTCTGGAAGTAATCAGGATAATTGGAATATGCCCTGTTTTAATATTCGATTTGAGTTTTTTGCAGAGTTCAAGTCCTGTAATATGCGGCATCATGACATCGCAAAGCACAATGTCGGGCATTTCAGCAATAGCTATTTCCAATCCCTGTTTTCCATCAACAGCTGTCAGTATTTTGTAAGAAGCTGAAAGTGAATTAGCAATAAACTGACGGATATCATCGTCGTCGTCGATAACTAAAACAGTTTTATTTTTTGAATCAAGCGGCATTACGGGCAATTCCACTTGTTCTTCAACTGAGAATATTGGTTTTTCATCAGCAAATTCAGCATCCGTAAAATTTTCTTTTTCAATAGGAATTACTACCGTAAAAGTTGTTCCAATATTAAGCTCAGAAGTAGCCCAAATAGCTCCATGACTGAGTTTCACGATAGAACGAGTAAGACTTAAACCAATTCCTGAACCCGGTTGAATTTTCTTAGCCGAAGCCTGAACCTGATAAAATGGAGTAAAAATATCTTTTAAATTATCTTCCGAAATTCCCAAACCATTATCTTCAACAGTTATCATTAATCCATCTCCAATTAATTCCTTTAAATCCTCCTGAGCTTCATAGGGGAATGAGTTTTTGTCAGCAATAGATACTTTTTTAAGTCCAAGTTTTACACTGCCTTTTTCTTTTGAAAACTTTAATGCATTGGAAATAAGATTAAAACACACCTTTTCGATTAAATTTTCATCGAAATAAGCAGGTAGTTTGTCGTACGTATTGTCGAATTGAAAATTGATCTTTTGTGTTTTTGCCAATTCGTTGAATGACAAATATACTTCGGACAACAGGTCAACCATATCGTTTTCCGATACATTTAGTTTCATTTTCCCTGATTCTGTTTTTTGAAAATCCATGAGTTGATTCACCAATAACAGCAATCGATTAGCATTTTTTTGAATTAATTGCAATGATTCTTTGTAAAGCGGTGTGAGTAATTCCGACTTATCAATTAAATCGATTAAAGGCGTGAGTATCATGGTAAGTGGTGTACGCATTTCGTGCGAGAAATTGGTAAAAAGCTGAATACGCTCTTTATTAAATTCGTCACTTTTCTCTTGTTCGAGTTGCTTTAAATTTATACGCGCTTCTAAATCGTGTTTGAGTTTTAAATAATATATAACCACCAAAAATGCAGCAATTAACAACAAAAAATAAAAAGTATAAGCCCACCACGTTTTCCAAAAAGGTGGTGAAATATGAATTTTGAGTTTTGCAGGTGCTTCATTCCAAACACCATCGTTGTTGGCGGCTTTTACCATAAACGTATAAGTTCCGGGAGCTAAATTGGCATAGTTTATTTCGTTACGAGCACCAATACTAGTCCATTCCTTATCAACACCATCCAATTTAATAGCATAAGTATTGTGTTCCGGAAAAATATAATTTAATGCCGCAAACGCAATAGAAATATTAGCCTGATTGTAACTGAGATCAATTTCAGTTATTGTATTTAAGTTTTGAGTCAGTATTTGCGAGCTATCGTTCACTTCAACAGGCACATTATTAACCGAAAAAGCTGTAAAAACAACAGGTGGAACAAAGTTATTTGTACTTAAATTTTGTGGTTGAAATGAGATAAAACCATTGCTCCCAGAGAAAAATAAACGGCCATCGGCACTTTTAAAAGCTGCTTGCAGACTTATTTCGAGCAATGAAATTCCATTTTTATTACTAAAGTTTTTAATTTTATTTGTTTGGGTATTCAATTCAGCTATTGCCGATTTGGAAGCAATCCATATATTGTGATTGTCCGATTCAATTATTGAACAAACATCCTCATCCAGCAAGCCATTATTTTTATTATAATGGGCAATAATACCTTCATTCTCTGTAAAGTTGTAAACTCCTTTACCATAGGTTCCTATCCAAATTTTGTTTCCAGAATCTCTGAAAATAGAGGTAATATACTTACTATCAGCTGTTGAATTTTCATTTTTTACATGAAGCGGTATGGGTTTCACTGTGTTTTTGGAGTAATCGAACAATAATAAACCATCGAATCGAGTACCAACTAACAACACATTCTCACGTAAAAGCAAGAGCGAACGAACATCATTGAACGTATAGTTTTTGTTTTTGCCAGAAGTAAAAACAGACTGAATTTGTCCATTTCTTTTAATGCAATACAATCCTGTTTTATCACCTGTGGCACCTACCCAAAGATTACCATTCTTATCTTTTAAAATATTATATATTACTTTGCGTTCGTCGTTTAGTTTATATAAAAACCTGAATTTGTGAGTTTTAATATTAAAAAGATATATTTCGGAACGGCTCGTACCACAATATATATTATCGCCTTCGTAAAAAATACTTTTGATGATATTTTTACTGAAATTATTTTCAGTTTGGGGTTCAATCTTATTGAAAGTAAACTTGCGATTATTTACATTCCAACCTATAAGTCCGGCACCTTCCGAAGCTATCCAAAGATTTCCGTTTTCATCTTCAATCATCATGCCTATCACACCTGTGTATTTATTTTGCTCAGCCGGATTGTAATACGTAAATCGTTTATTATTAGGATGATAATTGGAAGCTCCACCAGCATAAGTTCCAATCCAAAGTGTGCCGGCATTGTCGTACTTAGCTGCCAAAATTGAATAATGATTAATTTCACCACCAGGAATGTATAAGTCGGAAAATGCTGTGAATCTGGCAGTTGCTTTGTTGAATAAATATAAGCCATTGAAGGTTCCGATAATTAGATTGCCTTTACCATCATCCTCTATAGCTCTTATATTGTTATTATCCTCAATGCCATCGTTTATAGTAAAGCGTTGTAGGGTTTTGTTTCCCGGATTTAATACACAGAGTCCTTTGTTGATTCCGCCAAACCAAATCAATCCACTTTTATCTTCAAAAACCACGCTAACCTGCTTTTCAACAGGCTGATTGTCAATTTTAAACTGATTGATTAAGTTCATGTTTTTATCGACCTGTAATAAGCCCTGCGATACAGTAGCAATGTACATTGACTCGTCCTTTGATACACATAAACTTCGAATGGGATTACTTTTTAGTAAGCCATTGAAAAAATAGTGATTAAAATTTCCTGACGTTTTATCGAATATATTTAAACCCGATTTAGTGCCAACAATAATCCGATTCAAATTGTCGCTTGTCAAGGAAAAAATATAATTATCGGAAAGTGATGAAGGGTCTTTCTTGTTGTGAAAATAGGATTTTATTTTACCCGATATATACTCCATGCAAACCAAACCATTGGTAGTGCCTATCCATAAATTCTTATCTGCATCTTCGCAAATTGCAACTATATGATTATCAACTCTATTATCAAATTGATTCAACTTATATACTTTGAAATTTTTACCATTGTAACTATTCAAGCCATCGCGTGTGCCGAACCACATCATTCCTTTCGAATCTTGAAAAATGGTGGTAACTGTAAGTTGTGAAAGTCCTTCATTTAGAGTCAAAGCTGAAAAACGCACATCTTGCCAATCCTGAGCAAAAACAGTAGCTTGAATGAGAATAAAGAGAATAAGTGAGATTTTACGCAACATGGTATTTAACTTTTATGTATGATTCGAGGCATCGCAAATATATGCAATTAATTTGAGTTGTTCATTAAATAAAACACAAAAAGGAGTGTTGAATTACTATCAACACTCC
>CAIWIS010000402.1 GCA_903912795.1 uncultured Bacteroidales bacterium | reverse complement strand
TATTGATAACTATATCTGGCTGAATGATATGTGCAAAGTCAAGAATTCCTTTTCCGCGCTCGTCATCAAACTGTTGTGGCACATCAAACCAAAGTGTAAAGAGTGGCCCGTAGTTAAGCATTAGTTCGGCTATTTGGCGCTTTAGATAATTAGTATAAGCATCTAAATCGCTTTTTTCTTTACGTGTTTTGCCTCCAGCGCCATAAAGCGGAAAGTCAGGGTGATGCCAGTCACAGGTTGAATAATACGCACCAAATGCTATACCTTGTTTTTTACAGGCATCCGATAATTCTTTTACAACATCACGTTTAAAAGGTGATTGCATTATATTATAATCGGTTTGTTTTGTATCCCACAAGCAAAAACCATCGTGATGTTTGGTAGTCAATACTATGTATTTCATGCCAGCAGCTTTAGCTACGCTTACCCACTCATCGGCATTAAAATTTACCGGATTAAATTGTTTATACAAATTGTCGTATTCCTCAGTAGGAACCTCTTTACCACGAGACCACCCAATTTCTGTTCCTTTAAGCGATACGGGTCCCCAATGTATAAACATTCCGAAACGTGCATCGCTCCATTTAGCAAGTGCTTGAGAATTATTGTTCTGACAAAAAGTTATACCAGCTACTAATAGCAAACTGGCAAAAAGTGTTATTTTTTTCATTTTTCTTTAAAAATTAAATCGTAAGAATTAAATAAGCGAATTATAAATGATGTTTTTTAATTTCTTCATTGTGATATTAAACAAGATAAATTACACCTGCCTGGTTCACCGTTAGATGTCGGATTAGGGGCTATTTTTTGCGTAAATAGGCGTAATAGGCCCCGGAGATTTCTTCTCCGGACGAGTCGACCAGGCGGGCATCGATGGTATGTTCACCCGCAGTTAGGGACGCCTCGAAAACTGCGGCGCAATCTTTCAGTTGAACGCGGCTATAAAAGGTTTGCATTCCAATCTTGACGCTGACCTGCGCAACTGGGAGCGCTTTCGGTTGGGCATCATACAAAAGATAGGTAACCGGTTTGCCGTTCAACCAGGCATCAGGAGTCGTGCTCTTTGCTACAGGGACGCCCGACATCGGAGCATCTGCCTCGCGAGGCCAGCGCCGCACTTCCAGTCGATAAACACCCTTTGTTTGCACCCGAACTCGCCACGAACCAAATTTCCTTGCTCCTTGGGCTACGGCAGCTTGGTGCCAAGGGCAATTATCGCTCACCCAATCTTCGCTACAGAGATCCAATTCGCGCTGTATGGCTGTGCCCACGATCGGGCGGCCCAGCGTTTTGAGCCAGCCTTGTGTTTCTTCAGTGACATCCTTCCAATAGCTTTCGTAGGATGTTTTCAATTCCTCAACAATTTTTGGATTCTCCATCGCCACGTCGCTCTTCTGGCCAGGATCGGTGGTAATGTCGTAGAGTTCCTTACCATTCACCAGTCGCCAGTTCTCGCGCATGACTGCCGCCTTCGTCCACTTGGGCCGAGGGAGCGGAACCCCGTTGAACACGGTGCCGAGCATCAGAGTGCGGTCTGGCCAGACGGGCTGCGTATCCATCAAGAGATGACGCAGGCTTGTGCCGTCGAAACGCACCGGCTTGGGCAGTTTCAACGAACAAAGGTCCACGAATGTTGGCAACAAATCGATATGGGCCGTGAGGCAATCCACCGTTTTGTGAGCCTTGATTCCGCCGGCTGGCCAATGAATGAAGCACGGCACACGATGTCCGCCATCATACTCGCTGCCCTTCTTGCCGCGCATGCCAGCAGGGAACGGGTTTCGCCCGCTACCGTTGTCGGTCATGAAAATCAGAAGGGTGTTATTCTCCAGACCCTCTTGGCGCAACATTTCGCGTAGCTCCCCGATATTTTTGTCGATATTGTTGATTGTCGCGTAAAAGTCTGCAATAGCTGGTGAAACCTTTCCCGCGTATGGCTGCAACCACTTCAAATCGGGAACCGACTCTGGCGAATGCACGGCATAAGGCGCTAGATAAACAAAGAATGGCTGTTTCTTTTTCTTCTTGATAAAATCTCTGGCAGCACCGAAAAACACATCGGTTTCATAACCTGGAAGCGATACTTGCTCCCCATTATGAATGAAGACATCGTTGACACGATCGTTACCCCAATAATCGGTGGCGCAACCCGTGCCGCCGTCGCCTTTGCCCAACCATTCTTCGAATCCCCGGTCAATGGGGCGATAGGGGTAATTGGCACCCAAATGCCATTTGCCAAAAAGTGCAGTATGATAGTCGTTGTTTCGGAACACATCTGCCATCGTCACCTCCGTGTCACGCAGCATGTTCCGCCCCGCAATGGTACCCCATCCGCCCACTCGGTGCGAGTAGCGGCCAGTCATCAACGCCGAGCGAGTCGGCGTGCTATAGCTGTCAACGTGAAAATTAGAAAATGACACGCTTTCTTTCTCAAGTCGATCCATCTCTGGCGTCTTCACATCTGGGTTGCCATGGCATGCAAGATCGCCATAGCCCTGATCGTCAGTCATGATAATGATGACATTGGGCTTGCGTTCAGCTGTCTTCGATTCGCTGCGGCTCTGTGCAGAAGCATCGGCGGCGTGCAAGGTAGCCATTGGCACCAGCAGCAGAGAGTTGAGAGAGAGTATTTGTTTTAGTTTATCAATGGGTCGATTCATAAAAATAAGTATAATTTTAGTTCATTGTTGCTATTTTGCTTTTTTCATCCAAATTTCCTCCATTTCCTCCAGAGTACGACCTTTGGTTTCGGGTAAATAGAACCAGATAAACACAAAGCCAACAACGTTAAGAACAGCAAAAAGCAAAAAGTTGAATGTTGGGCTGAAATCCAGTAAATAAGGCGAAACTAGTACCACTATAAAAGTTGCAGTCCACAACATACACGAAGAAAGCGAAAGGGCTTTTTCGCGGATATAATTAGGATAAATTTCCGACAACAAAACCCATACAACAGGTCCCAGCGTGAATGCAAAGGTGCCAATGTAACCCATGACGAAGAAAAACACCAACCGACCATCTATGCTATCGCTCTGAAACGACCAGGCAAGCAAAAAGAGGAAAAAAGCCATCAAAGCTGTTCCTAACAGCATAAGTATTTTTCGGCCGATTTTATCCACCAGCAAAATGGCTAAAAAGGTAAACACAAAGAACACAAGACCCACAAACATACCTTTGAAAAGTCCTTCATTGAGGTTAATATTCGCTTTTTCGAAAATAACCTGCACATATTGGGTTACATTGTTTACTCCACAGAACTGTTGCAAAATAGCAATACCAAAGCCCACCAATAAAGCAGGAAGAACGGTTACACCGAGCAAATCACGGTAGCTTCCTTTTTTTGTAATGTGTTGAGTTAATGAATTTTTGATGTCGCGTATCTCTTTTTCAATAAAGTCTTTCTCGCCAATTTTAGTCAACACTTTTTGTGCATCAGTATCACGGTTTGCTTTTATCAACCAACGAGGTGTTTCCGGAATAAAAAATACGCAAATAAAGAATAGGGTAGCCGGAAATAGAGCAGAACCGAACATCCAACGCCAGCTATCGGCATTGTTGACATCGCCAAAATAGTAGGCACTTATTGTTGCCGTTAGAATACCAAGAATAATGGTCAATTGATTGAGCGAAACCAATTTGCCACGTGCCTGTGCCGGTGCAATTTCGGCAATATACATAGGTGAAACTACCGATGCGGCTCCTACGCTTGCACCCTGAATAAATCGCCAGAGGCATAGCATACTGGCATTTGGAGCCAACGCTACTCCCAATGAAGTGATAACCAATAGTAAGGAAATAAATATCATTGTATTTTTTCGCCCGTATTTATTGGCAAAATGGGCAATCCCCAACGTGCCTGCCATACAGCCAAGTTCAAAGATAGCCACCACCCAACCAAGCGAAAAACCCTGCAAACTGAATTGTCTGGTAATGAATGGAATAACGCCTGTTATAATACCTAAATCGAAACCAAACATGAGTCCACCCATGGCGGCTACCAAACTAATGGAAATAACATAGAGTTTGTTGTAAGGATGATGTTGAGAATTTGTTGTAGAGAATGTATTTTGTGAGTTCATAAAGTGTATTAAGTTTAATTTTCAATTACGAATTACCAATTATTAATTATTAATAATCAGTTAGATAGCACCAGCTTCTTCTTTGGCAATACGACACCACCGCACAGCATTCATTGGATTATTTCCCAGTGTATGATTGTCTTTCATAATCAGCTCCACCTGACAATCGCGGGTAATGTGCAAATCCTTTCTGATTTCGGCACGAATGGCAGTTTCATTCAATGCCGGCATTGCAAGAGGTGTTGGCGTTGGTTTAAGGCTCATCACATATTGGTTGCCAAGGTATTCGGCCATCTTTTCTCGGTTGGCCCACGGACTGGTCGAAACGCGCCTTAAATGCGGAAATTTCTTTACTACATGCCAGCGAATGTCCAACGGCTCGCAACAACCATAACAATTCAGACCAAAACGCTCCATAATAGGCAGTTGATAAGGAAAAATAAACTCTTCGAACATTTCGGGCGATAAACCAATCGTTTCCTGACTTTCGGTGAAACCCCACATATCAAAGGTGCGAACATGTGCCGGATTAAAATCGGGTTGAGGCAGTTGGTTTGTCCAACCAAAACCACCTGAACCAACATAAGTTCCACCAGTATTATTGGCGAGTAAATTATTTTTCTCCAAAAAATCGAGCATGTTTAACTTCGAATCACGTAGAAATGCCATCATGCGATGCACTTCATCGGGATAAAGCATGGTGTCCATCATTAGGTTTTCCATACCACGCAAGTGAATAAAATCCATTGTCATACCCAAAGTCCACCACCAGAGCCCACGTAAACGTACTTCAAGAATATCTCCTAATATCTCTTTAGCAACCTCAACTATTTCGTTTGTTTTGGTATAATCAACCGTAATTTCAGGAAAATGTAATTTATCAAAGTCTTCAGCGTAGTCTTTGATAGGAGCATCCCACACATGGGAGCCGCTATCGCCACCCGAAGTATACACTTCATTAAGCCCCCAACCACTATCTGTATAACTATAGGGTACGTTGAAAAATGGTTCGATAACACGGTCATCCTGCATTTGGGTTGCCCAGTATATTTCCTTTCGTAAGGCCATTTCCCAAACACGGAAAAGTGGTTTCTCACACAAAATTTGGTCTTGGGTGATTATTTCGTTCCAACCGTTTTCAGGATCGCAGAATACAAGGGGCCGCACCGGTTGCAGGTCATTGAGTTTAGACCAAAGCACTTTTTTTTCTTCCTCGCGCGGATGGGCAGCAAGTTCGGCTACTTGTAAGGCTAGTTCCCGCAAAATACTTTTCTCTTTTGCCGAATATTTTATATCGCCCGAAATACTGTGCGTGGTACTGATACCAAGGGCGGTTTGTTCCATTGATGCATCTCTCATATTTACTGTTATTATTTGCCGTATTTAATCAAATTTAAAAAATATCATATCGTTAAGAATTAAATAAGCCAATAATAAATGTTCCAACAATTATTATCCCTAATGAAATAAACATTATCATTCTGGTTTTCGATGGAATACCTTTCCATTCGCCTTTAAACAGTCCCCAAAGCATAGCGATAACAATGGTAAATGCCATCAATATTCCCCAGGCAGTAAATGTATATTGCCCTAATAGACTTTTTCCAGCACCAAAGAAAATAAATTGGAGATACCAAAGAGACCCAGCTATTCCGGTCAAAGCAATGTTCTTTATACTTATTGCAAAACTTAGTTTTTTGAATTCTACGAATGTTTTGTTTTTAAACATCAAATAGGCACACCAAATCAAGGTAGTTACAAATGTACCCAACAACATGATGAGCATGGTTGGATTGCCGCTGAAAAGCGGATTCGTACCACTTTCAATAGCTAACTTGCTCACTCCATTGCCTTTTTCTATGCCCAGCGACATGGCAGAGGCCAGTACGCCGGTTAATATAGCTGCAATTACACCTTTTTTGAAGTCGAATTCGTTATTTTCATCTTTCGCTTTCTTGGAATTAAATTGGTCTTTCTGATAACCCGCAATGGCAATTCCAGCAATACCGACAAGCGAAATGATAATTCCAACTAACACCATATTACCATTAAAAGTGTCGAGCAACATGCTAAACCGACCATCCAGAGCTGGTGGAATCAATGTGCCAATGGCAGCCATTAAACCGAGCGACAAGGCATATCCCAGCGACAAACCAAGATAGCGCATGGATAAGCCAAAAGTTAAACTACCAATACCATACACAGCACCCATAATGAAAATTGCCCAATAGTCTGCTGCTGGTACTGTAGAAATCAATTGTCCAAAATCATTTACCAAAAGTAAACATACAATAATTGGAAGTATAATAAACGAAAACAAACCAGTTGATAACCAGTAGTTTTCCCATTTCCAACCTTTTATACCACCAAACGGTACCGCAAAACTTCCTGCCGAAAAGGCACCAATAAAAATTAATAATAAACCAAGAATTGTTGTCATATTTTTGCCCCTAACCCCTAAAGGGGAATTAAATTAGTATTGATTATGATGTAGTAGAATAATTCATTATGATAAAAATATTTTATACGTACTTGCCTAGTTCCCCTTTAGGGGTTAGGGGCAGTATTCGTGTTATATTCTTTTATCGCATCAAACATAGTCACAATATTTTTTGGAGGAACGTCGGGTAGAATATTATGCACTGTATTGAAAACAAAACCACCTCCTTTATTGAAAATATCCAGACGTTCGAAAATCTGTGAACGAATTTGTTCAGATGTACCAGTATTAAGTGTTCCAACCGTTTCGATACCACCTCCCCAGAATGTTGCTTTGTCGCCAAATTCTTTTTTCAGAAAATCGGGTTCCATATTGGCACAATTAGTTTGTACGGGATTTAAAATTTCAATACCTGCCTCCAATAATCCAGGAATAAGCATGGAAATAGAACCACAAGAGTGAATGAAAGTATGCATGGAGCTGTGTTCTTTCACGTAGTCGCAAAGGATTTTGTGGCGTGGTTTAAACAATTCATCGTATGTATCAGCACCCATAAACGGACCATTTGTCATTCCTAAATCGTCGCCAAAACGGATAATATCAACCACATCGCCTAGGTAAAGACATACTTTTTCGAGAGTTGCCAAATGACGTTTCAATAATTCATCGAGCAATCGTTCTACATTTTCAGGGTCGCACATCAAATCCATCAGGAAGTTATCCATGCGGCGCAGGAAAGTACCCCACTCAAAGAGGTTGCAACCACAAACGACTAATAATGCTTTATCTGTATTTTCGCGCAACCAGAGTGCTTTTTCACGTAGTTTTTGCCAGAAATCATCTTCCGCAGCATGGTCCCACGGACTATGTGCATATCGTGCCCAAAGCACACGACCCATTTCTGCGTCTAAATCATCGTAATTTTCGGGATAGCCGTCCAAATATGGGAAGTAAGTTTGATCGAAAAAAGTGGCACCTGTTGGCATGTGAGCAAGCTTGGTTTTGCCATCGGTATCATAAGTTACGTACGAACCATCAGCTTGCAAAACTGGTTTAAACCACACAGGATAATAAGCAGTGGCACCATTGGCCATTGTAATTGGATACCAATCTTCATCTTTGTCGTTAAACATGCGACCGACATCAAGCACATCAATGCCAAATTGGTCAATGATTTCCATATCGGGCTGTGCCAATTGCTGCACCACATCGTAAATACGAGTAGGTAAATCTAAGCCCAAATGTTTTACAAGATTACTATAGGCAATGGCAGAAATGCCTGAACTTGGCGTTGCACCCATATCTACAGGTACTTGGTCGGGTTGCTCATGGCGTATAGCTGCGAGCACTCTTTCGCGTGAAGTCATAATGTGTTCTGATTTAATAAATTATTAAAATTATATTTCATATATTAACCAATATTTGATACTAAAAACCGTTTGTTAATTAACCTCAAAAAAAACAAGTAGAAGGATTATCAAACCTCATTGACAATTACTTTAATTCTATTTTTTCAGTATTCTTAAAATCGCCTCTAATTGCTTCAAAATCTACCATAAGTTTAGTGAGCAATTTGGGCTGTTTTTTAGCTAAATTAGTTGTCTGTCCAATGTCTTTCTTTAAATTATAAAGCTGATATTCAGGTGACACACCAATTTCGATATTTACTTCTTCTAATACAGCTTCGCCCTTATAAGAGGGAATCATCAACCAATCTCCTTTACGGAATGCCGTTTTGGTATTGGCTTCAATCACGAGGTTTTCGCGCCCTTTTGGCCTTTTTCCCATCAGCACATCCAATAAATTCTGACTGTCGGTAGGTTTTACTTCGGCGCCAACTAACTTAGCCAGCGATTCGAGCAAGTCGATTTGGCAAACCAAGGCATCAGATACTTGTGGTCGAATTTTCCCTTTCCAATAGCTAAAAAATGGAACCCTGACGCCACCTTCAAACAAACTATATTTCCCTCCTCGCAGCTGTCCGGTTGGCTGATGGTCACCCAATTTTTCGACTGCATCATCGTAATATCCATCATTTAAGGCAGGACCGTTATCACTCGAAAAGATAATCAATGTATTCTCGAGCAACCCTTCACTTTTCAATGTGTTAATAAGTTCACCCACGCACCAATCGGCCTCTAAAATTACATCACCGCGAGGTCCCATTCCTGATTTTCCTACAAACCGTTGATTTGGAGTACGTGGAACGTGCGGTTGATTCATAGCATAATAAAGAAAGAAGGGCTGCGATTTATGCTCTTTTACATAATTCTGAGCTTTCAGCAAAAAATAATCTGCCATATCTTCATCCACCCAATTTGCACTTTTTCCTCCTTTTACGTAACCAATGCGCGGAATTCCATTTACAATCGAACTATTATGTCCATGATGCCATTTCATTCGGAGCATCTCCGGATTTAATTTTCCGGTTGGCTCACCATCGAAATTTTTATCATAATCAACCTGAATTGGATCGTTTGGATTTAATCCAACGACATTCCCATTTTCAATGTAAACAGTAGGCACACGGTCTTGTGTAGCAGCCAACACACACGAATAATCAAAACCAACTTCGTTTGGACCGGGAGTAATCTTTTTGTTCCAATCTACAATGCCTGAGCCTAAACCCAAATGCCATTTAGAGATAACAGCCGTTTGATAACCTACGCTGCGAAGCATTTTGGGTAATGTTTGCTGCTCCGTGCCAATAATCAAAGGTGCCGTTCCGGGTAGGATTTTAGCATCTTTGTTGCGCCAGGGATAAACACCGGTAAGTAAGCCATAACGACTAGGCGTACTGGTTGCCGAAGTGGCGTATCCGTTTGTGAACCGTACACCATTATTGGCCAACGCATCGATATGAGGCGTATTAATTTTACCACCATAACAGCTGATATCGCCGTACCCTAAATCGTCGAGATAAATAAGGACGATATTTGGTTTAGCGGTAGAGCTAGCCGCTATTAAAGGCACAACAGGAAGAACCAATATCGACACTATAGAATTTATATTTTTCATTTTAAATTACCCTTTTAAAATTTAACAACTGCTCCTTATCATCCTTTACCATTCCCTCTTTTTTGCCTTACTAATTAAATTATAAAACAATAAATCATTAAAAGCAGTACCCGCATCAATAGCGCAAGATGGCAGAAGTACAATTTTACCTTTACCATAATCTATTGTTGCAAGTAATACCAGCAATGTAGGGTTGGTTTCTTTGTTGTTAACATCCTGTCGAGCAAAGTATAATCCATAAGCAGCTTTTTTATATTTACTTTCAAATGGATAAAACCCTTTGGGGTCTTCAGAAAACTCCCAACTATTAGTTCCAACTATTGTTTTCGAAGGGACTGCCTGATTGCCGATAAAATTGTCTATGTATCCCCAACCATTGGCATCCCATGCTCTTTTTCCTTTGGATTGTACGCCTCCCCATTGCTCAATCTTAGCACTCAAAATATGTTGATTATTTAAAAAATCCCCCCATAATGAATCAAATTTAAGTATGAGTGTAGCACCAGAATATGCTAACTTTAATAGCTGTTCGGCACCATCAGCATACTTTCCTGCTAAGATGACTTCCGCTTTTGCATTATTCACAATGCTAGCATTGGTTTGTACAAGTGCAGAATCGGCAGCTGGCCAGTTGAAGGTTGAAATTGGAATTCCTTTTATGTCATTTTTAAAAGAAGTGCGATTAGATAGTAACACTTGTTCTTTCCCAGTTGCAACTGACTTGCCTTGTGCATTGATTAATTCTCCGCAGATTGTGATATATCCTGCGTGCCACTCACTTTTCAATACTAATTCGATACCCTCAACAGTTTCAGCATAATTATCCCCGGCTTTTAAATTTACGAGTATCTCTTTTTTGAAATCTGTTACTTTTCCAACACCATCGGTAACTGAAATAAGGAGTTTATAAGTTCCCGAAGGAATTATTTTTTCATTGATAATACTTATATCAAATTTTGCAGTATCCGTAGGTGTAAAGAATTTTCCATTTTTTCTGAATATGGCTATTTGCAGTTGTCTAACCCAGTATTTATAATCTTCTGCCGGACCTTTCAAATTTCTACCTTCATCTAACATGGCTGACTCCCACACATCATTATGTTTAGAACTATAAGAATGCGCACTCCATCCGTTTATTGCAAATCCATCTACAGAATTATTAGCCATAATTCGTTGACCTAATCGTCCATCGGCATACATAAGCGCTCGTCCGGCTTGAGTAGATACTTCCGCTGGACTGGTAATAACTCTTGAACCAGTTTTTGATAAATTCCAATCCGAAAATGCTTTTTCAATTTTATTATGGTTGATTAGAAACGTAGAGTTATCGTAACTTCCAGCTTTCAATTGTTTTTGTTGTTCTGCTGTTTTCCACCAATTGGCTGGTCCACAATAACAGAAAACTTCGCCAAAATAAAAAAGGTCATTGCCAGCATTTTTCGAATGGGATTGAAGCGTAAATTCATCAAATCGAGGTAGACTTCCCACGGTATGGTCATCCTGAAAATCGTCCCTGATAGCATTTTCATAAGGGCGTATATGATTATTTAAACCACTGGGTTGAGCATGTTTATAACGAACTCTTCCCTTTATTTCTCCTTTTGCTGAGTGACCAGAGGCATTAGTAACCAATACCGCCGGATTAATATTATGTATGGCCCATATAGCTTTCTCACGTACTGGCCCCCAGAAATTATCTTCGTTACTAAGATTATGAATTAAAAGAGATGGATGATTTCGACCCCGAAAAGCCATACGGCGAATTTTTTCCTGTAGCACTCTTTCGGCGAATGAACCTTCTATTATTGGCTCATTGCCCTGCCATTGATGCATTCCTCCAGGCTCTTCATACGTTACAACTCCAAATTTGTCGGCAGCATCAAGTACCCTGTATTCTCCAATATGTCTGTGTAAATTAACCCCATTATGACCAATATTGATGGCTTCTAAAACAGTATTTTCTGCCATTTCTTTTGTTGCAAATAATCCTGTATGAGCATAAAAGCCAAAGTCGATGGCACTTCTGTGTCGAAATCTTTTCCCATTCAAATAAAAACAACTCTTCCCATCTTGGTTTTGCTTAACCTCAAAAACACGAAAACCAAAAGGAGTGGATAAGTTATCGGTAATCGTTTTTCCCTCTTTCATAGTCACTTCGCAGTTATATAAATTTGGCTTGCCAACATCCCATAGTTTTGCATTTGGAACAGTAAGCGATAACTGAATCCGATTTTCGCCTGGTTTTATTTCAGTTAAAGTATCTTTCTTTACATTATCCACTCGTACTGATATAACTTTTGTCGCCGTTTTTAGAGTATTATTCTGAATATTGACATTTACCTCAATATTTCTTGCATTGGCAGGAAGTTGGTTCATGACGAAAACATCTGAGATAAACAATGGATTAGTTACTGTAAGCGACATATTATCTACTCCAGAAAAATCACGTCCTGCAGGCAAGCTGTATTTTCCCCAATGAATTTGAAAAGTATCCTCAAAACCGCGCGAACCACCCGGATTTGTAATGCGAATGGCAATTTGATTCTCCTTGCCACATTCAAAAAAACGGGATACATCAAATTCTACCGGCGTTTCGCAACATAAATCATATCCGGCAAGTTTTTGATTGATATAGATTTCCACTCGTAATCGGGCTCGGGTAATATTTAATCGAATAACTTTATCTTTCCAGTTTGCAGGAATATTCATGGTTTTATAAACCCAACTGACACCATTATAATAAAATGTTGCATCACCTTTGGCAAATACTTGTTCAATACAAACAGGAACTTCGCAGGATATACCTTGAGTCTTCAATTTGTTCCAACCACAAGTAGGCTCATTTACTGGTAAATCCGCGAGTTTAAACTCATTAGGGGCATAAATACTATCGTTTACCCATTCGGCTTTTTCATCGAGCCATACATTCCAACCAGCACCATCAAGTGAAACTGTTTGTCGTGAACTAAATTCTTTAGTTGCACTTTTTACATTGCTTTGAGCAAAAAATAATTGGGAAACACTAAGGAGAATTAACAATAAATTGATATTTTTCTTCATCTGTAAATTATTAAAAAAAAAGTTATAATGATTATTCATTCCAATTATCAGTTCTAAAAGAAGAGGCGGGTAGTCCGGCTACATTATATAGAGAACCTTGAACATAATTTTTCCAACCATAACGAACTGCAATAGGAGCTGCCACACTGTCGCTCCAAACTACTAGACGTCCTTTATTTATTGATGCATTGGCTTTGTGAAAAATTTTATCCGATCCTGCAATTGTAAAATCTTTTAGCTGTTTATCAAAACTACAAATACCGTCGGGAGCATAATCGAAATTAAGATAAACACTATCCTTTTGAATCATCATAGATTTATATACCGGACCACTGAATTGAATTCCTTTCATGCCATAGGTTTTGGCTAAAGCCCAATATCCTAATCTTTCTCCAACCTCTTTCTTTATAGGTGGATGAATACAAAACTCATCACCAATATCAAGTGTTACTGCCATTCCTGTATTTGGAGTGCTAAGCATCGTCTTCAACTGTGCTTCACGTAAAAATGCAGAATTTATTTCACCATATTCAAAAGGGGCAATCTGCACGAAATAGAATGGGAATTCACCCAAGCCCCATTCTTCACGCCAACTCTTTATCAAAGCCGGAAACAATTTAGCATACTGTTCCGGATCTTTTCTATTTGTTTCACCCTGATACCAAATTACTCCTTTAATCGCAAAAGGAATCAAAGGGTGTATCATTGCATTGTATAAGGCAGTTGGAGTACTTCTTGTGAAATTTGATGTTTTATTAATTTTTGAATTAAAAACAGGAAAACCTTCATTTAAAGTTTTTTTGTTGGTCCAAGCTTCGGCTGGAGTTCCTCCCACGCTACTTAAAATAAGGCCAACCGGCACACCCAAGGTTTCTTGTAACATTTTTCCGTAGGAATAGGCCACTGCACTAAAGTTTAAAGTAACTTCAGGAGTTGATTGTTGCCATTTTCCGATGCAAGTATCCAAAGGTGTAGATGAAAAGTTATTCTTAACTTTAAACATTCTCAATGCAGGGTTTGTACTTTGAGAAACAATTTTATTACTTTCGCTGACGTATTCGCCTTTCCCATTTCCTCTGAAAGTGCGTTCCATATTCGATTGTCCGGAGCAGATCCACACTTCGCCCAGTAAAACATCATTGATTATAACTTTTGAAGAACCCTTAATGCTTAAAGCGTATGGTCCACCAGCGTTACTCGTTTTAAGTTGGAGTTTCCATTTGCCTTCATTGTCTGAAGTTGTTGTTACCTTCTCTCCCCAATCGGGTTTTACAATTATCTTAGTATTGGGTTTATCGGTACCCCAAATATCAATAAGCGAGTTTCGCTGTAATACCATGTGGTCGCTAAACAACGCAGAGAGCTTTATTTGAGCAATACTGTCAATTGTAATTAAAAGAAAAGCCAGAATAATAAGTTGTGTTGATTTCATAAACATTATTTTTTTTGGATTTAATTTGATAACTACATCTTGATGCTAAAAGCATAAGTTGTAGTTTGACTATATGTTTCATTGGGATTTAAAACTGCCGTTGGAAAATTTTTATGATTTGGAGCATCTGGATAGTTTTGTGCTTCGAGGGCAAAGCCGGTGCGGTAGGCGTGTACATCGCCGCGTTTGCCTGTTAACGTGCCATCCATAAAATTACCACTATAAAATTGCATGCCCGGCTGGTCGGTTATCACTTTCATGCTGATGCCTGTTTGTATGGAGTAAATTTCGGCAGCTTCGCCCATTTTTTTTGCTTTTTTATTTAATACGTAGTTATGGTCGTATCCTTTTCCCAATGTCAATTGCTCGTTTGTTACATTTATGCGTGCGCCAATGGCAGTAAATTTGGTAAAATCGAGCGGCGTTCCTTTTAAAGCTAAAAATTCGCCCGTTGGAATTAAGCCACTGGCTACAGGTGTATATTTCAACGCATTAATTTTTAGTTTGTGCGATAAAATAGTATTGGCAGTTGTGCCCGATAAATTAAAATAACAATGACTGGTAGGATTCACTATGGTTGGCGCGTCGGTTGTAGCCGAATACTTGATTGTTAACTCGTTCTTTTCGGTTACAATATAGGTAACACTTATGGTTAGATTTCCAGGATAACCTTCTTCACCATCGGGCGAAATGTAACTTAACTTCAACCCCTTATTTCCATCCACCTCTACGTACTTGGCATCCCACACCCTGCATTCGAAACCTTTTGTTCCGCCATGCAAATGATTACCGTTATTGTTGATAGTCAACTGATAAGCGGTATTGTTAAGTTTGAATTGCCCTTTGTTGATGCGGTTGCCGAAACGCCCCACAATAGGACCGCAATAAATATCGGTCGATTTTAGATATTCCTGAATGGAGCTGTACCCCCACACCACATCCTTAAAATTGCCGATCTTATCGGGCACCCACAATGCCACCACGCGAGCACCGTAATTAGTGATTTGAACCGTCATTCCCTTGCTGTTTGTGAGGGTATATAAGGCGGTTTGTTGGTTGTTTACCGTTGTTTTAAAATTATCAGCGGGTATAAGTTCTACTTTGTTTTGGATGGCAAAAGTGCTTGCAGAAAAAATTAATGCTGTGATAATTAAATAGTTTAATTTCATAATAAATATGTGTTTTTGTTTACAAATTACAGTTCAAGTAGATATTCAGCACCTTTCAGTGTTTTAAAACTTATGAGATTCTTTTTGCTTGTTTTGAATTTCACAGACTTACCATCAAGGGTTTTTAGTTTTGCCTTAGCTAGTCCGGGATAAAACACACGGCATAATCCACCTGCATTTGACTTAATTTGCATACGCAGTATTTTATTATTTTCCCATTGTGCCGAAATCTCAAAATTTCCACGTGCCACCAACCCTTTGTAAGAGCCATTTTTCCATGCATCAGGCAAAGCAGCTAAAGGTTCAATATATCCGGCATGACTTTGCAATAGCATTTCTGCAACTCCAGCAGTTCCGCCGAAATTTCCATCAATTTGGAAAGGTGGACAGTTATCCCACAAGTTATGTTTTGTATTGTACTTTAATAAATTCTGATAAAGCAAGTACGTATGATTTCCATCTTTCACCCGTGCCCACATATTAATTTTATGTGCCAAAGACCAACCAGTGGCTCTGTCGCCCCTTTTAGTAAGTGTTATCTTTGCGGCATCTAGCCATTGGGGTGTATTTGTATTAATTAAATTGCCTGGAAACAAACCCATTAACTGCGAAATATGTCGGTGAAGCGGATCGCCGAACTCGCCATATTCCTTCTCTGTTCGAAATTCTTTAATTTGTCCCGAAGCGCCTATTTCAACCGGATCGAGTAATGGAAGTTGCTTTTCAAGCGATTTTACAATGCTATCGTTGCCACCTATCAATTTGGCGGCACGAATGGTATTAATATGGCCTTGATAAATCCATTGCTGATCATAAGCAGTGCCTGGAATATCGATATGTTTTTTGGCATTAGGACCCGAACGATACTGATTTTCTGGTGACCATGAAGGGCTGCAAAGTAAATAATCATCAAATCCGGGAATTTTTTTTACTATGCGTGAAGTAAAATCACTTGACCCTTTAATGGTTGGCCAAATTTTTTTCAACACGTCCTTATCCTTTGTAAACTCATAAAACTCCCAGATATTTTGACAAACAAAAGGTCCTGTCCCAAAACCGGAAGTGCCATTCGGCTCGCATCCTCTGTAAGGGCTATTACCTGTGCCGGCAGTCCACCCACAAGCACCTTTGGCAGCATTCTGGTTCGCAGGATTGTATTTTGTCATAAAATCCGACGCTATGTCTTCCTGAGAAGGTATTAATGCCTCTATATAATCCAGGTATGGCGTAAACGTTTCTGCCAAGTTGGTGTTAAATGCAGGGAAATAGTTCATTTGAAGATTAATATTTAACCAATACCCGCCCGACCACGGTGCTGCCCGAAGCGCATTCCATGTTCCTTGTAAATTAGCAGGCAATGTACCCTTGCGCGACGAAGCTATTAACAGATAGCGACCATATTGAAAATAAAGCTCTTCCAAATAGGTGCTACCGATTCCAGCTTTATAATCATCCAACAATTTGTCGGTGGTTTTGTCCGAAGGTTTTTCGCCTAAATCGAGTTCTACCCTCGAAAAAAGTGATGAATAATCGGCAATATGATTTTTCAAAAGTAGTTCATAGCCAGAATTGAATGCCAAATCCACACTGTTGGTAATTTCTTTATGTGGATGGGGCAAACCAATCAGTTTCTGATCCAATGGATCAGAATCATTATTGCCGCCTTTCATTACTGTATTGGATAATTTATAGTTGGTGCCTAATGCCATTACAATAACAGCCTTATCAGAATTTTGAACTGTAATCGTTCCGTTTTCTCCCCTCGAATCGTTTTGGAAAGTCATTGTTCCACCTGTATTTTTCACTCTGTATTGCGCTTCAAAATCAAGTTTATAGGGTTCCAACACACCAGAAAGTGTAATCCGGTCATCAGTTGCTGTTACTATTCCCTTGCGCATTTTTCCTAAGAAAACCTGTTTTGGACGAAGTGTAAAAGATACTTTTCCGGGCTTATCGGCACTCAGTTTTATAACCATTACTTTGTCGGGGTAACTTGTAAATATCTCACGTGTATAATTCACACCCTCATAAGTATAGCTTACTTTAGCAATGGCATTACGTATATCAAGTTTTCGTTGGTAGTTCGTTACACCAGCCCAAGAATGAGGAAAATCAATGTATGTTTCAGCAAAATTGGTTAGTGCAATTTTTTTGTACGAAGAATTGTTTTGAGTGGTGTCACGCATAAACATGCTTTTTTCGCTGAGTTGAAGTCGTTCTGTTTCAACACCTCCAAAAAGATTAACCCCAAAATAGCCATTTCCCAATGGTATTGATAAATCTTCCCAACCGGCATTGGAATCAATAGCTGGCAAATTGTATTTCAACTCATACGATTTTGGTTGTATTTGAGCATGAATACTAGTTGCAAAAAGTGAAATTGCTAATAGCGTTAGAACTGAGAATAATTTCGAAATTTGTTTCATTTGTTTTTGTTATTATTTTAAAATCTGATAAATAATTTACTTTAAATCAATTATATTTTATCAATTTATCAACCAATGTTTTAGCCCCATCACTCAGGCTTACAATATAAATACCAGCTCGCAAGTCGCCAACAGCAATCATTACCGTATTTGTTCCTGAAACGGATTGAATGGTCTTATTTATTATTTCCTGACCATTGAAATCCAACAGTTTAAAGGTTGCTTTACTGTATGCATCCGAATTGTATTTTACAGTTACGATTCCATTAGTTAGATTAAATGTAGGAGCATTAGCCTGACTAACCGATTGTATTGCGGTGTTTAACCGAGGTATTACTTGATTAGACGCCTGACTATCTGCACCATCGCCTAAATTATTTTGGGCTGTAACCTTAAAAGTATAAGTTGTTCCGTTCGTTAAACCAGTGATAACTATCGGACTTGCCGTGCCGCTAGCAGAGCGTCCACCCGGCGAAGCTGTAACAGTATAATCCAAAAGGACAGAACCACCATTGGCTGGAACATCAAATGCCACCGAAGCCTGAGCATTACTCGCTGTTGCCACAACATTTGTTGGTGCCGATGGCAAACTTGCAATCAGAGCAGCCGTAGTTGTACCATCAGCTTTAACTAAATTTCCACCCGAAGGGATAGTGATATTATTGATTGAGTTATTGATTTGACCTGCAGTAAGGGTTAGGTTTTTGACAGTCATTGCAAAGGGGAGATAAAATACAGCAGCTGAATTATACTCCAAATGATTTATGGTGCTACCATCTTTAAATATGCGCCCTGTAATGGCTGCACCAGGTGATTGAACACCTAAAATAGTTGGTGCTGTAGAAGTAATTAAAACTTTTGAATCAGCTGCACTTGCATTGATAACACCTCCATTAGCAGCATTTGTAAAACTGCTCGTGCCTGCACCAACAAGTCCTAATGTAGCACCTGTACCAACAATTAATTCCTGACCATTTACTTCGTTTAGGGCTATTCTATTCGTGTTTACACTATTGCCCAATGTGATTAAACCCTTTGTAACAACCAAATTGGCGGCAGTTGTGGTTGTGGGGTTGAAATAAACGGTTAAAGCAGATGTTGTGTTATAGGTATAATACGCATTGGTATTTCCAGTAAAATAATTTGTAGCCGAATTACCTGTCAAGGTAAATTCACCACCATTACCCAATACAAATGCTTTA
The DNA here is from genome assembly GCA_903912795.1 of uncultured Bacteroidales bacterium. Lineage (GTDB taxonomy): Bacteria > Bacteroidota > Bacteroidia > Bacteroidales > Paludibacteraceae > Paludibacter. The sequence goes on along the minus strand of CAIWIS010000402.1, from coordinate 389 downwards.
CCGCTTGAAGCTGCTTGCTGTGTAATGCGTGGGTCAGTACCCGAGAATGTAAGTGACGAATTGACTGTAACACGATCTACAAATTTCACCTGACTTGAATTCACTGTCATATTGTTGGTTGTAGTAGAAAATACCCCTGCAAAGTTTACGTTACTACTTGTAAATGTAATATCCGCAGCCGTTAAATTATCCGTAAGCGTAACGGTTGGGTTTTCATTGCCCACAGAATTATCAAAAACTACATTATCACCATATTCTGGAATTCCAGGTGTTGATGTACTACCCGACGATGTTCCCCAATTGGCAACATTAAACCAGTCACCAGTTGCAGCACCAACCCAGTAGCGGGTAACGGGTGTGCCAGTAATTAACGATGCTGTAGTTGAACC
>CAIWIS010000401.1 GCA_903912795.1 uncultured Bacteroidales bacterium | reverse complement strand
AATGCTTCCGCCACTACAACGGGTACATCAGGTAATGCTTCAGGATAATTTTTATAAATGGCTTTTCGTTCCACTAAACCCAGATTAAAATCGTCGTGAACACTTACAGGACATTCTTCCATAGCACGTTTCACTGCTTTTTTATCAGCATTCGGGTTGATATAGCGTGGTTTTACCTTGATATCTACCGAGAAATTTCCCAAACTTCCCGATACTTTTTCTACCGTTGCTCCGGTAAAAATGGTAATATTCGGAAACTTCTTCATTTCGTTGTAAAGCGCTGCCACCACTTCTTTTCCATTCTGATTGGTTGGGAAAAGTGTTTGTTTCTGAGCAATGCGTCCGCCTACGAAAAAGTCTTTTTCAATGAGGAAAACTTCGTTACCCGAACGGGCTAAGTCAATCGCCGCTTTCATGCCCGAAACACCTGCTCCGATTACCAACGCTGATTTTTTAACGGTCAGTTCAATGTTTTCCAACGACTCGGAATACGCTACACGGTTGATACCAGCGCGGATAAGTCCGGCAGCTTTCACGGTTGCTTCGCGTGGTCGGTCGCTGTGTGGCCACGAACATTGCTCGCGGATATTCACCTGCACATAATTCGACGGATTGAGACCCGCACGTGCAGCCACATTTTTGAATGTATGTAAATGCAGTTTTGGTGAGCAAGAGCAAACCACAATAGCATCCAGATTATTTGCTTGTATGTCAGCGACCATGTCTTTTTGGTTCGAGTCGGCACACGCAAACATCACATCTTTGGAAACAACTACGTTTTCCTCTTTATGGAACATTTTGCCCAACTCTTCCACATCCACGTAATCGGAAATATTTCCGCCGCAATGACAAATATATACACCTATTCTTTGTTTCATTTTTATTAGATTTTTAGAGCAAAGAACAAAGAATAAAGACTTTGTTCAGTAAAATTATACATCTGCTTAAGCAGTTTTGATTCTTTGCTCTTTGTTCTTTTTTCTTTGCTCTATGTTCTTAGTTCACCAAATTAAACTCCTTGGCTTTAACGTCTTTGATCTTTGTTCCTTGCTCTTTGTTCTTCGAAAGATACCCCGCCACCTCCGACGCAGCTGCACCAGCCGACAAAATAGAATCAGGAATATCTTTTGGACCCGAAGCAGCACCAGCCACATAAACACCTTCGATACTTGTGAGTGAAGGACTTATCAGTTCGTCGGTTTGTTTTACGAAGTTGAATGCATCCAGTTCCAGCTTATCGCTTTTGAACATATTAGGCACATCTTTATTTGGAACAACACCCACTGATAGTACAACCACATCGTGTTTGGCTTCTTTTACAATGCCTTTGGTTATGTCTTCGTAGCGGATAATCAAGTCGCCACTGCCGTTTTCATTTTCACGGATTTTAGCTACTTTTCCTTTTATAAAGTTCACTCCCATGGATTTTGCTTCCATAAAGAATTCCTCGTAACCTTTACCAAATGCACGGATATCCATATAATAAATGGTAATGTCGGCCATTGGTAATGCACCCATCAAAAGTTGCGCTTGTTTGATAGAATACATACAGCAAATCTGCGAGCAAATTGGGTTGTTTTCGCAATCGGCACTACAATCTGCACCCTCAATAGCTGAGTCGCGCGAACCTGTACAAAGCACGTAAGCGATATTATCCGGCACTTTTCCATCACCCGGACGAAGCACATTGTTGAACGGACGCGTTGGTGCAATCAATCTATCCATTTGCATGGAATCAATTACATTGGCATATTTGGTATAACCGTAGTTTGGTTTTCCGCTTGGTGGGAAAAGTTTGTAACCGGTTGTTACGATAACAGATTTTACGGTAGTGTTGACAACTTGAGTTTTCTGACTAAAATCAATAGCATCGGATGGACAAGCAGCCACACACTGGTGACATTCGCGGCAATTTGAGCAATCCAAACAACGTTCGGTACTCGCTTTCAATTCCGCTTCGGTGAATGTTTGTTCAACTTCTTCCCAACTTGTTGCACGTTGAGCCAATGGCATCATGGCATTTTGAATTTGCGGAGCCAATGTATATGACTTGCTTAGAATCTTTGCTTTATCTACAGCAGGCAATTTATCACCATCCTGAAAATCAAGCATATTCAATCCACGGAGGTATTTGTCCATGAAGAAAGCCGCTTTTTTACCTTGTCCGGCAGCTTCAATCAAAGTAGTTGCTCCGGTTACGGTATCGCCACCGGCAAAAATATATTCAACCGAAGTTTGCAGCGTTTTTTTATCAGCTACAATTGTTCCGTTTTTATTCAAATCAACTTGTCCGACAAAAGGCGAAGTACTTGGTTTCAAACCAATTGCTTCAATCACACAATCTACATTTTCGATATATTCAGAGCCTTTTACAGCTTCTGGACTACGGCGACCGCTGGCATCTTTTTCGCCCAATTGCATTTTTACCAATTGCACTTGTTTGATATGTCCGTTTTCTCCAATATATTTTACCGGATTGCGTAGAATCATTATTTCAACGCCTTCTTCTTCCGCTTCGTGAATTTCAGGAGCAAAACATGGCATTTCTTCGCGACTACGACGGTAAATAACCGTAACTTTCGAAGCACCCAGACGTAATGAAGTACGCGCAGCATCAATGGCCGTATTACCACCACCAATTACCATCACGCGTTTGCCTTTCAGGTCTTCTTTTTTGCCAATATTCGATTCGCGAAGGAAATGAAGACAGTCAACAATTCCGTTCAGGTTTGAACCTTCCGTGCCCGATTTTACAGCATCGTGTGTTCCAACCGAAACAAAAACGGCATCGAAACCTTGTTCTTTCAACGCTTTTAAGTCGGTAATTTTCTGATTGCACTCAATGTTTACACCGAGTACAGTAATATTTTTTAAATCCCTGTCAACCACACTTTTCGGAGCGCGATATTCGGGCAAAGCCAAGCGCAACATACCTCCGGCAGCAGGAGCTGCTTCGAAAATAGTCACATTATGACCTTTCAACGCCAAATGATATGCAGCAGTAATTCCGGCAGGTCCCGAACCTATAACAGCAATTTTCTTGTCGGTTTTATTTTTAATTTCCACTTCGGGAGCTTCGGGGTATTTTTCGTAATACCAATCGGCAAAAAAGCGTTTGGTTTTGCGAATATCCACAGCACCTTCTAAACTTGCACGTGTACAAGCATTCTGACAAGGTGCATAACATGCACGACCCAAACTTCCGGGGAAAGGTATATCTTCGAGATGAAGTTTCATGGCTTCTTCGTATTGACCGTTGCGTGCCAACGTAATATACCCGTAAGGTTTTACACCACCGGGACATTCGTTGATACAAGGAGCAGAATGATCCATGCGGTCGATAGTAGCAATACGAGGATTGGCCAAATTGAAAGGAATGTAAGCCACTTTACGTCCGGCCAAATTAGCGTTATAATCGTCGCTGCGAACTTCAGGACAAACCGCCTCACACTCAGCACATCCGGTACAATCTTCGGCAATAATGTAACGTGCTTTTTTAGAAATTTGCACATTAAAATCTTCGCCTTTTTTGTTGATACTATCAATTTCGCTGTTGAGAGCAAGCGTAATATTGGGATGACGAGCCGTTTCCGACATTTTAGGTGTTGTGATACAAGCCGCGCAGTCGAGCGTAGGGAAAACCTTACTTAACTGAATCATTTTACCGCCAATAGACAATGCTTTATCTACCAACAGCACTTCGTGACCCATATCGGCCAAACTCAAAGCAGCTTCCTGACCGGCAATTCCACCACCAATTACGAGGGCATCGTAGTTTTTATTTTCTTTCATAATAATTAGTCTTCTAAACTTGCTAAAATTTTCCCGTAATTTTCCATGTGACTCATAAATGGTTCGGCACAAACCGAACAAAGAGCAGCCATACGTACACGTCGGGGATTAATATTTTTGGCTTTCATCAATTCTTGCGAAGTTTCCACAATGGTGTTAGTATGGTCGGCACAACGCGAGCTGTATGAGCATTCGTGTCCGTCGGCAGCAATAAAAACGCCATCAAAACCATTCTCGAGCGCATGCATAATCCATTTTGGTTTGATGCCTGATGAACATGGCAAACTAATGACATAAACGGAAGGAGCGTAATGAATTTTACGCAAACCAGCCTGATCAATTCCCGGATCGGAAATTTTATCGGTGGAAAAAACCAAAATCTTGGGTGATTTGGTTGCTGGTGATTGATTTATAGTCGTTGACATAAGTATAATAAAAAAATAGCCCCTAACCGTCAGCTGACGTCAGCTGACGGATTGGGGGCAGGTTTTACTCTTTGATTAAAAACAAGCGGCTGAAGCTATCTTCGTCGTAAAAACCAAGATATTCGTGACCTACTTTTTCGCACCAGCGTGGAATATCGTTTTTAGTTCCTTCGTCGGCCGAAAGGATTTCCATAATTTCACCTGATTCAAGTTCGCCAATGGCTTTTTTTGCTGCCAAAAGTGGTCCGGGACAAGCTGTTCCACGAGCATCTACTGTTAAATTCGATTTTACGTTTTTTAATTCTTCGGTTGTCATAATATTTATTTGTTATTTTGCCCTACGGGCGTTATTTGTTTCACGTTATTAGTGCTATGCACGTTTTTTAGCTTCGCGTTTTCTGGCTTTGCGTTGATTGGTGCTTCGCACGTTGTATTGCCCTACGGGCATTATAGGCTATGCTTTGTTAGGTGCTTGGCATGTTGTTTTGCTTCGCGTTATTTGCCCAGCGGGCGTTAATATTATTAATAACGTGCGAAGCACCATTTAACGGCTTTAGCCCAATGAACGTGCGAAGCACCAATTAACGGCGTAGCCTAAATAAAAAGCTGCATTGAACTCTCCCCTGCATCCGCTACAAAAGTGGCAGCACCAGCAAAACGGAGGTTAGGATAATCGATAAATTCTTCTTTTTTGAAGCCCATTAAATCCATCGACATTTCGCAAATGGTAATTTCAATACCCAACTCACCTGCTTGTTTGAACATTTCGTCCAACGAAAGCACATTTTTCTTTTTCATTAGCATTTTAATCATCATCGGGCCCATGCCTGCCATATTCATATTGGACAATGACAAATGATTTTTGCTTTTTGGAAGCATAATGCCAAACATTTTGGAGATAAAATCTTTTCCTTTTGGCGATTTTTTAGGATCGCGCAATGCTGAAAGCGACCAGAACGAAAAGAAAAGTTTTACCTGTGTATCCATTGCAGCAGCAGCTAACGAAATAACCATTGTTGCCAAAATCTTATCCATATCGCCCGAAACCACTGCCATCGACAGTTGATCTTTGCGGTTTTTTTCGAGTTTACCAACTTTTTTAGTTAGCACATCTACTTGTTT
>CAIWIS010000400.1 GCA_903912795.1 uncultured Bacteroidales bacterium | reverse complement strand
CGAGTCCACCCCATTAAATCGCCTAAAGGCCGAGCGGTAAGTTGATTACACCTAATCGGTGAGTTGTTCAGGCGTACCGCCAACTCGAAAATAATGCCCCGAAAACCATATATAATTTTCATTGTAGGTATATTTTAAGGCAGCAATGAAAATTATAAAAGGTTTTTTAAATATGGGGACAGTTGTCAAGTTCCTTTTCAAGCAGCTTGATAGTTTTTTCAGCACTTTGTGCAATTTCCTCAATTTCCCCACCACCCATTAGTTGTGCAGTAAATAAAATATGTCGAGTTGATTTTCCGTGTGCTTGCGGTAAATGCGTTCCATTTCGTCGCCATTCGTTCCGGTCGGTTTCGTACCTCGACCGAACCAACACTTCATTTTGCCTACATTGCAAGCATACACCTCAGCACCGCACAGCTTAGGGGAAATACTCATTTCCATTCCGCAAGCTACATTCATTCCGTTTTCCCCAAAGCTCTTTTCCAACGCTATCCCAATGGTATATTTTATTTCCTGCGGCGTGTTTGCCCCGTTAAAAAATTACAAATCAATTGCAATAAAAAAATAAAGAAAGCATAATACGTTTTCCGCCAAAAAAAAAATGAATATACAAAGATAGCCGTTCCGCTTACCGGCAGTAAAGGTCAAGCCCTACGGGTTTTGGTCACAATCTCCACACCTCGCTACGCTTCGGGTAGTATTCTGCCCAAAAACCTTGACAGCCGCCGCTCTCTGGCTGTTTGAAGAGTATATCCTTTTTTTTCTTCTTTTCTTTTTTCTTTCTCTTTTCTGGGGGTAAAAATTATTTGCAGGGGTAGTCCCTCGTTTATTCACCCTTTAATCGTTATCCTCATGTGTGCTTTTATTTTGAAGTCTTACAATCAGAAAGAAGAAATCCGAAATCCTCATTTCTTTATCCTAAACAAAGGAAATAATAGTGGAAAACCACTTTTAGCACCCTGTCCGAATTGCTTTGTAATTATCGCAGAAAATCAGGAGCAAGCCGACCAACTTCGCACCCTCTGTTATGCTTTGTGGCGGTGTCGCGCCATTGAGCCACATTTGCATGGCTCAGTTATACCGTTTATCACCATTCGGACGTTCCGGAGTCTTTTGTCGTACCACATTCCAATCATTGAGCAACACGCCGCCGATTTTGCTCAAACTGTCCAGGCACTCAAATTATTGGAGGAAAGGGAGCAGCAGCTCACAAAAACACTTCGAGCTGTCAGCGAGTACAAGCAAGCGTTTGTTCGCCAATTCTTCAAAAATGCAGGGGTGTAAAAGCCCTTGCAAAAGCAACTAAACGCAATCGGCAGCAAGCTAAACTCTTTCTGTGTCAGCCATATAATTGCAATATATCTTTACATTCGGATAAGGGAAAGTCCATATTTGAGCCGTACCAAGTCCAAGTAATCATATTTATTAACTCCATAAATTTTTAAGGTAATGGGAAAGATTAATTTAGGTATTTTAGGAAGTTTCTCAGGTAAAGTGGGAAACGTCGTAGGTGGTAGCTGGAAAGGAATCAGCTACATGCGCGCTAAGGCTTCTTCTGTAGCCAATCCCCGCACTGATGGTCAAATGGGCCAACGCAGCAAATTTGCTTTAGTATTGGGTATTTTGAAGCCAATCACTGGCTTTATCCGTGTAGGCTACAAACGCTACACAACCAAACAAACAGCGTTCAATGCTGCAATGTCGTACATTCTCAACAACGCAATCACGGGAGCTTTCCCTGATTTCAGTGTTGACTTGTCCAAAGTGTTGGTTTCTCGTGGTAACCTTACTACGGCTTCAAATGCCGCAGTACTTGCCACAGGTGGTTCAATTGGTTTGACTTGGGACGACAATTCCGGTGCAAACATGGCTAACGCCACCGACAAAGCGTTGGTATTAGTGCTGAATCCACTTCGGGCAGAAGCAGTTTATGAAACTGCTGGAAACGCTCGTACCACCGGAGCTCAAGAAATTGCAGTTCCTGCGGAATGGTTAGGCGAAAGTGTTGAAGTGTTCCTTGGGTTTATCACCGAAGACGGCAAAGATCTTGCTAACAGCGTTTATTTGGGTTCTGTAGAAGTTGCTTAGGCGTAAGCAATAACTATTTTCTTGCTGACAAATCCCGCTCATTCGAGCGGGATTTTTTGAATACACTAATTTAAAAATCAAATCAAAATGAAATTACTTTTTATACCGTCCATAATGAACAAAGACTGGAGCCATTTAAATGGACTCTTGGCCGTTTTAGCAGTCTTATATTCCTGCGTATTTGTATCCGTACTCATTGACCTATTTTTTGGAGTAAAACGAGCTAAACAATTGAAAGTGGTCCGTACAAGTTTCGGGTATCGCCGTACTATTACAAAATTGACCAGTTACTTTGGCTTAATGATAATGCTAACCATTGGCGACATAGTCGCCAGCGATGTGTTTGAAATGCCATATTTTACGGTTATAGGTGCGATTGGGATTGTCTTAATAGAGGCTAAATCCGTGTTTGAAAACCTCAGGCAGGAGAATAAAAACGTTGATGATATCCAAAAAGTGCTACTGAAGATATTTGAAAACAAAGAGGAAATACAAGCCCTCATTTCATTCTTAAACTCAAAAAAACAGGAGGAATAAATATGAAATCGAGAGGACTTCGGAACAATAATCCATTGAATATCCGGCACAATGCCGATAATTTTAAAGCAGAAATCAAAGGTAGAGACAAGAGTTTTAAAACTTTCTCGTCAATGCCTTACGGCTACAGAGCAGCCTTTGTAACGCTTGCAACCTATCTTTCGAGAGGATGGAACACAATTGAAACGATAATATCGAAGTGGGCACCACCTGCCGAAAACGACACTGAAAACTATATTTCCAGCGTTGAAAGGTGGTCGGGCATTCCAAGAAACAAACAACTGACCGCCATTGATGGCTCTGACTACATTCTGATTGTTGCGGCCATGAGTTTTGTGGAAAACGGGCAAAACGCCGATATTTCGGCAGTACAGGCAGGATTTAATCTACAAACTAAAATCAAGATCCAATGAAAAAGATACTTTTTTTCGCAGTAATAGCAACGATGTTGTATTCCTGCAAATCGGTAAAATATATTCCGGTAGAAACAACAAAAATTGAATACCGGGATAATTTCGTCAAAGACTCAATTTTCCGTTACGATTCAGTTTTTGTCAAAGAAAAAGGCGATACGCTAATTTTGGAACGGTACAGCTATATATACAAAAACAAGATTGTCAAAGATTCAATCTTTATCAATGACACAATCCGTGTTCCTTATCCAGTGGAAGGTGTCAAACAGGTTAAAGCCCCATTGACAGGCTGGCAAATTTTCCAAATCTGGTGCGGTCGTATTTCTCTAGTCGTTTTGTTGCTTATTGGCGTTTACTTACTGTGGCGATTAAAGCAGTTCTAAGGCTATTTTCTACTAAATCAAATCTCACTCATTCGAGTGGGATTTTTTGTTCTAAAACAGTCCAATATGTCCAATTAAGTGCTATATTTG
>CAIWIS010000399.1 GCA_903912795.1 uncultured Bacteroidales bacterium | reverse complement strand
TTTTTTTATTTTATCATATTAAAAAACAACAAATCATTAAAGGCATTTTTATCATCGACAGGATAAGATGGAGCTAACAGGATTTTACCTTTACCCAGCGATATTGAACCGGCAATTGTCAGTAGTCTATCTGGTCGCCAGAAAAAGGCACCGTAACTTTTTTGACTGTAATTGGAGACAAATGGCTCAAAACCTACCGGGTCGGACGGCGCTTCCCAACTGTTGGTGCTGATACAGCTCACTCCTTGATTTGCCTGATTACCCATGAATTTTTCCAAATAGCCCCATCCATTTCCGTTCCAATAGGGTTTTTGTTTGCCACCCCAATAGCTAACCGGTTCTTTCAAAATATGTTTTTCATACAATAAATCTGCCCATTTTTGGTCAAATTTAAGGACTAAAGTTGCACCATCTTTTACCCATTTTATCATTTGGTCAACTGATTCTGAATGGGGCTGACCTGCAGCCACTATTACATCCGGTTTTGGAGTTTTACCGGAATATAAGCCGACATTAGCTTTTGCTTCGGTAAGTACATCGTAAGCCGATTGCCACTGATAAACAACAATCTTTTTGCCTGCAATATCTTTTGCGTATGAAGCCGGATTTTTTAATAAAACCTGCTCGGTACCATTCGCAACTTCAAGATTCTTTTGAAATAATTTTGCTTCGAGCGTTATATAGCCGGCTTTCCAATTTTCTGAAAGAGCTACAGAAAGTGAGTCAATCAACGTTTGAGTATAGGCATCACCACCAAGCACATCTATCCTTTTGTGATACTGAAAATCTACATATTGGCCATTCCCACCTTTTATTTTCAATTGTAAATTATATTCTCCTGAAGCAAGTTTATTTTCATTGATTAATGATAATTTAAATACCGCCGACTGTTTTGGCTCAAAATATTTACCATTCTGTCGGGTGATTGCTACTTGTAAAGGTCGTATCCAATAACTATAATCAGCAGCCGGACCTTTCAGATTTCTTCCTTCGTCGCAAATGGCAGAATACCAGGCCAAAAAATCATCTCCAAGACTTAAATCGGCACCACTCCAGCCATTTATTGCATAACCATCTGCACTATTGTTGAGCATGATTGCCTGCCCCAAACGACCATCGGTGTACATTAATCCTCTTCCTGCCTGTACACTTAAGTCAGCTGGCGATTTGATAAATGGGTGGTTTTTAAAGTCATTTTGCGCAAAGTAAGTTGCTGTTTTTTTTGCTAAAGCCGACCATGATTTATAATCGTATCCAGCTTTATCAGAAGGATTTGCCAACAGGTAAAAATTATCAGGACCTGTATAACAGCGCACTTCACCCCAATGAATGATACAACTATCATTGTTTGTGGTGTGCGATTTTAAATCTTTTTCCTGAAAACGTGTTTCAGCTTCTATTGTGTGGTCGTCAACGTAATCGAGTCGCAACTTGTGTTCATAAGGTCGCAAGTGCGGCACTACATCCGATTCACCACCAAACTGACCGCCTGACTGATTGGTAATCATGCGCGAATTGTCAATTTTAAGTGCATTTTGAAATATTTGTTTGTGAGTAACACTAAACGAATTTTGTTCGTTGGCGATATTATAAATCATAACCGAAGGTGAGTTTTTATCTCGTCGCATCATTCGGTTAAATTTTTCAATAGCAACATTTACAGGAAAATAGGTTTTCTCTTTCGGATCAGTCAGCACCCATGCCGGTGGCAATAGCTCATCAATACCGGGTGTACCTCCCGGCTCTTCGTAAATGCACAGCCCCAGTTCATCTGCATATTTCAGCATCAATGGATCGCCTATACGACGGTGCATACTCAAACAGTTCAATCCGATATGCTTTGCATTTTCAACACTCTTTCGAGCCATTTCCGGTGTAGCATAAAATCCTGTTTGCCAATAGAAATTCCAGTCAATTGCCGAACGAATCCGAATACGTTTCCCGTTTAAGTAATAATTATGTTCTCCCTTTTCGTTGGCTTTTGCCTCAAAAACCCGAAATCCGAACCGTACTTCCTGTTGGTCGGCTACATTATTATCCGATATTTTGATTTTACAATAATACAAGTTTGGACTATCTACCTCCCAGCGTTTGGCATCAGGTACTGTTACATTTTTTTGGAAAAGAGTTTCTGTATTTGCTGCAATATCAACACTCCATGAAGTTGAAAAAACACTTTTACCTGTTGGATATGGAATTATTTCTGCTTCCACATGAAGCGTTCTCTGGCTTTGTTCCTTATTTGCAATAGTGAGTTGGAGTTCAATATTATTGGCATTAGCCGGTAAATTGTTTTTTACGAAAATGTCGGATATATAAACCTTATCCGTTGCTGTCAGACTTACTTCTCCGGCAATACCACCAAAATCGTGGCCCGGTATAAGTACATATTTCGAAGCCCAAGTGATATGATGTTCGTCTGACCAGCCACGTTGCCCGCCAGGGTTGGTAATCCTGAAAGCTATTCTATTTTTTTGTCCCGCTTTTATGTATGTCGAAATATCGCAAGTATAGGGAGTTTCAGCAATTACATCATAACCTGCCAATTTTTCGTTGACATAAATTTCAATTCGTTGTCGGTACATTCCCACATACAGTCTGATTACTTTGTTTTTCCAATCGGCAGGAATATCGATTTCTTTCGAAAACCAACCGACTCCGTGATACCGCCATGAAGGATTTCCTTGTCCAAAAAGTTCTTCGTAGCAAGCCGGTATTTTGGCAATAATTCCTTTTTTAGAAAACAATAGGTTCCACCCACAGCTTGGGCTATTAATAGGTAATTTTGTAATATCCAACTGTTGTGGAAGATAGAGTGAATCTGTTTTCCAAACAGCGGTGCTATCGAGCCATACCCGCCAGCCATTTCCGGCAAGATGAAGTGTTTGTCTATTATTTTGAGCAGAACCACTTAACACAATCATTAATAACGAGATAGTAACAAGTTGCTTGATTAACTTCATTGTTTGAATTGAATTGATAAGTTTGAAATTATATGTTATCTTAAAGTTATTTTGATTTTTTGTTTATTCGTTTGAATAAAGAAATCCCCCTTCTCTAAAATTACTTTGCCACTTCCATCCACAAAACTCAAATCGCGTTTGGGGTTAATTTGAAACGAAAAAATGGATTCTTGTCCGGCTTTAATTTCCTTCTTTTCAAAGTATTTCAACTTCTTGATAGGTTGAGTAATGCTAGCAACAGGATCTGAGACATACCAAAATACCGTTTCCTGACCATCAACGCTGGAAGTATTCTTCACCTTTAGCTCTATAGAAACAGTTTCATTTTCAGTAAAAGTCGTTTTTGAAGTTTTCAACTCTGAATAGACAAATTTGCTATAGCTCAACCCATGACCAAACCAATACATTGGTTCGTTTTTTACGTCCTGATAGAGTCCATTCCAATCTTTGGAGGAGCTGCGGGCATTGGGGCGCATATTGTAATAGGTTGGGATTTGGCCCGTAACTTTTGGGAACGTAATATCCAATCGGCCCGAAGGATTTAATCGACCGGAAATAATACCGGCAAAAGGATTTCCACCAAAATTACCGGCTTGCCAAATTTCAAGAATAGCATCGGCAAGTGGCTCAAGTCGAATAAGTTCCAATGGTCGTCCGTTAGAAAGTACCAGTACAACCGGCTTTCCTGCTTCTTTAAGTTTTGCAGCCAATATCTCCTGAATTGTGGGTAGAGCTATGGACGCACGCGAAGCATTTTCGCCACTCCAACCTCGCTTTTCGCCTAAACAAAGAATAATCACATCCGACTGAGCAGCAATATTTAGCGCATATGCAAAGTCAGACTCATCCGTTCCTTCGAAATCGCAACCTTTGGCATAAAAAATCTCAGCTTTGTTTTTGAATTCATTCGTCAATCCATCAAATAAAGTAATTGTATTTTCCTGTTTGCCATTGCAAGTCCATGAACCCATAATATTTCCCTGATCTTTCGCAATCGGCCCGATAACAGCTATTTTTTTGATACTATTTGTCAATGGCAAAATACTATTTTCATTT
>CAIWIS010000398.1 GCA_903912795.1 uncultured Bacteroidales bacterium | reverse complement strand
GTAATTTCGCCAATTGAGTCCTTCTTCGGTCCAATAACTGTCTGTTTTATAGCCGTTGTTTTGTATAAAAATTAAAAAATCCGAATTTGAAATTAAAAATTTGGAAGCCTTAAAGTCAGACAGGTGTTCGGTATGTGCGCCATATTCGTTATCCCAACCATACTTAGAATTCGTCATGGTTTTTCCTAGTTTTATTTCAGCACCAGTCACCTCAATCAAATCATTCTGAGGAGCTTTTCCTTGAACCGGACAACACTCGCCAAATTTGTTTTTCACTACTTCGTCCAAAGGCAGTTGACGGATTAAAACCGATGACGTTTCTAAATGAATGCGTTCATGTTCTATGCCCATTAATATCAGCCAAAAAGTATCTTCCCATTGGATAGGAAGTTTAATTTCAGTATGTTGGATTACATGTAATACAATTTGTTTGGCTTTATCGCGGTAAGCTCTAACTTCCGACACAGCAGGCCATGAGTAGTGTTTCTCGTTGAGGTCGTCCCAGCTCATTTCGTCTACACCAATAGCAAAAATAGATTCGAAAGCGGGATTGATGCGTGTGTCAATTATTTTGGCCAAAAATAGTTTGTTGATATAGAAAACAGCGGTATGTCCTAAGTAAAACAAAAGAACATGTCGCAGTGGGTCGCCTCGGTGATAAAAAACGTCGTCCGAAGCTAATTGCGTATAGAGTTTCTCGTCAACAGCCCATGTTTTCTCGAAATAATCACGTATTTCATTGCGTTTATCTTCAGCATTGCCCGACGCTAAATCAATGGTTTTAGTAATTAAATTATTCATAACAAATCAGTTAAATTTTTATGTAAATATATTTTTCGCATCAGTAAGTCTTCATTTCCATCAACTGTCTTTTTCAACTGTTCAATTGTGCATATTGGTGAAAAACCTACTTTTTTGTATAAACTCAACGCTGCTAAATTACCATCCCAAACACGTATAAAGGCATCTGTATAGTCTGTTTTGTTTACTGTTTCAAAAAAACTTTTAATAAGCATTTTTCCTATTCCTTTACCTCTACAGTCCTCATCAACCATTATTTCGGCAATATAAGCACTCCTATCGAGTATGTAGTTGTTGGATATTTGATCAGGACAAACGGCATCGTTGGTTAATGACGTATAAAGTAAACATGCTTTAGGAATGGAATTTTCGAACCAAAGTATGGCTATACCCGTATCTAATAAGTTTGATAAATACAATCGCAATGCATCCTTATCAACAAATTGAGCCGAAGTGCCTTTTGTGAAAGCATTTACGTAAAGATTTTCAATTGCTGATAAATACGCTTTACTGTTTGATATCAGAATATTAGTATCGAAGATGTATCGTTTATTAAAAAGATATATTAATTCCAGTTTACACGTCGTCTGTTTTGACCTCCACTTTTACCAAACTTATAAGTAAAGGTTAAATCCAGATTCATTAAATAATCTTTGTTTTTGGAATAACTGGTAGATACACCATCAATATAGTCGGAAAACGATGTGTGAATTACATATTCGGCACCTAGCGAAATGCTTGGAGTCAATTCATATTCGTACCCGCCACCTATAGGAAAGGAAGGTGCAATAGAAACCATTTTAGCATTGTAACCACTTCCAACAGGTGTTATTACTGTATTTGGTGCGTGCGAGTCAGTTGTACGTAAAGGTTTCGAACTATTAAAATCAACATCGCTAATCATAGCCCCAACGCCTACAAAGGCATATAATTTATGTGGTGAGCCATAATCTGAATTTTCGCCACCAATAATATTATATTCAATGTGCATTGCCAATACGTTTAGGTTTGTTGAAAAATCAAATCCCCTGGCTTCGTTGCGCGAGTCAGTGTCAGTCCCTTCAAATTTTCCGAAAAGAGCGCTCGCTTTAAATCCTATATTGTTTTGAAATACGTAGCGATAATTGACAGAAAACATATATTTCGTTTGAGCTACAATAAAATCCGTTTTGGCTAGCAGACCTTTGGTGTCCTTATTGCCGCCTACATCGCCAAAAAGGTAGGAAGGGCCAATGCCTGTAAGTACAATCGACGACTTGCCAGGTAGCGAAAATTTATACAAACCATTTCTACTCTGCGAATATGCCAAAGTAGAAATTGCGATTATTGTTAGAAGTATCAAATACTTTTTAAAGCTGACTGTCATGATAATATTAATATGGATATGCAAATATACAATATTTGTTTTAAATACAAACAATTACTCTTTAAAAGACAACAGACTATGGACAACAGACAACAGACTACAGACAACTGACTACAGACAACTGACTACAGACAACAGACAACAGACAACAGACAACTGATGTGCCAATAAGAAAACGTGCGATGCACCCACTAACGCGCAGCCAATAACGGCGCAGCCCCAACAACGCGCAGCCCAATAACGCACGAAGTGCCCTCCCCTAATACCTAAAACTACTTCCGCCCACAAACTCACGTAGGAGCGATGTTGGTGGTATTTCGCGTTCGGGAATGGAAATAAAATAGTTCAGAAACTTAAGCAATCGATGTGTCTCGGTATATTCATCGCAGTATTTTGGGACTTCGGCCAGAATTGGTTCGGCATGACGCTTGAGTACAGCTAATTCAAAAAGAAGAGCTGAATTAAACATCACGTCGGCATTTTCTTGAAATGGAAAAATCCATTTTTCCTCGCCACGGCGTACGCTAGGCCAACGTGCTATGGTTTCGCGAGCTGAGTAATTTCTGAAACGATAGTCGCGAATAATGCGGCGCAATAAACGTGTGTCGGTGGTCGGAATCCAGTTGTGATTATCAATAGAAATGGTAGTAAGCGCCGAAACATAAATTTTGAAAGTAGTATCCTGCGGAATATCCGGAATCAAAGCCGGATTTAGCGCATGTATGCCTTCGAGCACTAAAATACTATCGTGATTTAGTTTGAGTTTTTCGCCTTTAAAATAGCGTTTTCCGTCCTCAAAATTAAAAAATGGAATTTCAATCTCTTCGCCTTCAAGTAATTGCTTTAGTTGAGTGTTAAACAAATCCAAATCCAACGCATGCAGATGTTCAAAATCCCACTCACCCGATTCATCACGAGGCGTGGCATCGCGGTCGACAAAATAATTATCCAACGATATCACTATGGGTTTTAAGCCACTCACCATTAATTGAATGGAAAGTCGCTTGCTAAAGGTAGTTTTACCCGACGAAGATGGACCTGACACCAATACAAACCGTACTTTGTCCGATTTTTGAGCTACCATATCGGCAATTAACGCCACTTTTTTCTCGTGCAATGCTTCCGAAACTTTAATCAGATTAAAAGTTTGATTGTTGCGGCAAGCCACATTAAATTCGCCAACATTGTTGAGGTTCATAATTTTATTCCAACCCATATATTCTTTGAAAATTTCGAACATTTTGGGTTGAAATTCAATTTGTTCAATTTTTTCGGGATTTTCTCTGTTTGGCACACACAGCAACATGCCATCGTAGTAAGGCACCAAATCGTAAAGTCCTAAATAACTGGTTGATGGGAGCAATACGCCATTGTAATAATCAATATAATCGTCGATGCGGTAAAAGCGGCAATAAGGCGTACCAAGTGTTTCGAGCAGCGATATTTTGTCGGAATGATGCTTGCGTTCGGCAAACATTTCGTTTACAACCTTCGTTTGTTTTTCTTCGCAATGAATGGTGCTATTTTCATCAATTATTTCGGCAACACGTTGTTTAATTTTCTGAATTATCTCGTTTGTAATGGGCTCTTTAAGTCCTTCGAGTTTACAATAATATCCTTTCGAAATGGGATGTTCAATGCGCAATGGATTTTCGGGAAAAACCTCTTCGACAGCTTTTGAAAGCACCATGCTCAATGTGCGGATATAAACACGCATGCCCGACTGTATGCTCATGTCAATAAATTCAATGTCTTTTGGTTTGTAAATCAAAAAGTTAAGATCTTCTACTTTGTAATTTACCCGAGCAGCTACTACTTTAAATTTCAGATTTATGGCCAATAAATTATATATTTCGATCAAAGATGTGCCCGTCGGAATATCGTGATATGACTTTGTATTTTTACAATAGATGGTGATGGTATTGTTCATAAAAAGGAATTGAAATTTTATAATTTGATGTAAAAGTACAATATTTTTTGAATATAAAATTGCTTATAAGCATAAAATGAAGTACTTTTGTAAAATTAGATTTAGACATCTGTTTTTGAGAATCGAACAATATAATGTAAATTGGTATATTTTAAATTTAGCTGTAAAATATGAATTTATTTGATGTTTATCCGCTTTTTGATATTGAAATAACAAAAGGAATTGGATGTCGTACGTACGACAAGCAAGGTATTGAATACTTGGATTTATACGGAGGCCATGCCGTAATTTCAATCGGACATTCGCATCCGTTTTTTGTACAGAAAATTACGCAGCAAACCGAAAAGCTCGTTTTTTATTCCAATTCGGTTATCAATAAAATGCAAGTTGAGTTAGCCGATAAACTTGGAAAAGCATCAGGTTATCAGGATTACGCCTTGTTTTTGGTAAGTTCAGGTGCCGAGGCAAATGAAAATGCACTTAAACTAGCATCGTTTCATACAGGCCGTACCAAGGTTATAGCATTTAACCAAAGTTTTCACGGCCGTACGTCGGCAGCTGTACGTGTAACCAATAATCCCAAAATTGTTGCTCCCATCAACGAAGGTTTCGACGTTGAGTTTTTCCCTTTAAATAATATTGACCCTATACGCGCATCATTGCAAAAAGGCGATGTGTGTGCTGTTATTATCGAAGGTATACAAGGCGTTGGAGGTATACAAGTGCCCGACAAAAGCTTTTTGCAGGAGTTGAGCGTTGCGTGTAAACAAAATGGCACTATTCTGATACTGGACGAAGTACAATCGGGTTATGGTCGTAGTGGTAAGTTTTTTGCACATCAACATGCCGATATTCGCCCCGATTTAATTACAGTGGCTAAAGGTATGGGCAATGGTTTCCCTATTGGTGGCTTGCTTATTAGCCCCGATTTTAAAGCTTCGCATGGTTTATTAGGCACTACTTTTGGCGGAAGTCATTTAGCGTGTGCAGCGGCTATTGCTGTGCTTGATGTAATGAAAGCCGAAAATTTGGTTGAAAATGCACGCAAAATTGGCGATTACCTGCTCACTGAACTCCGTAAAATACAAGGCATTAAAGAAGTTCGTGGACTTGGACTTATGATAGGCATCGAATTCGAAAAGCCAATTAGTGCTATTCGAAATAGTTTGCTATTCGACAAAAAGATATTTACAGGAGTCACGGGTGCTCATACTATTCGTCTTTTACCTCCGCTTTGTTTGTCGAAACAAGATGCTACTTATTTTTTGAGTAAATTTCAAGAAGTAATTGCTGCGCAGGAATAAGCGAGTGAAAAAAGGATGACTCACCCTAAGTCATAAACTCCACCGTAACTTAAGTAAAACAAACCCTTTGAATAATCAAGTTTTATTCAAAATCACCAATGGCACTGTAAAACTGTTCGTCGGTAACTCCAATTTGTTTGCAAGCCAAGCGTGCGCCTTCAATATTTTGGAGGTTTTGTTCGCCCGATACTTTCAGTGCAATTTCTGCTTTTTTGGTTTTTAAATACGTAATTCCGTTTCTAATTTCGTAGGCAGGAGTGTTGTAGTTAAATGCTACAATATCTCTTCTCAGTTTGGCCGTAATAGTATTCAAGTTTTCGTCGTTCTTATAACAAATCAATCGACCCTGAACTTCCATCAAATCAATAAATTTTGTGAATTGCTCTAGGTAAGTCTCAAAGTTTGGATAATCAGCACAGGATTTCCATTGTATGCCTGTAAGTACAGCTATTTGAGGTTTGTAAAAATGGAATTTTGGACGGTTATCAATGGCTGAAGTAAGGCATTCATCGCCTTCGAAAACTGCTATGCGAGATTCGTACGACAATTTGATACGGTTATCGAAACCTTTCACGTCGGTATTAATTATATAATCCGTTTCGATACGAAGTTTCTTCAAAACAAACAGTACCATAGCCGTAGTGATTGTTTTGTTTAGATCACCTGCTACTACAATGCGAGTTTTACTACGTGTTTGTAGGTATAAATATTCCGACAACGAATATACTTTAAGCCCCAATTCCTTTGCTTTAAGAAGTTCGGGATTGTCACTAGTGGCATTATTGCCCAAAATCACAGCCGATAAACCTTTGTGAATATTCTCCGAATTCCAACCCATTTTGTTGGGAGTTAATCCAGCTGCATGTAGGTGACTAAGAGCTGGTTCCAAAATTTCCACATCCGAACCTGTAACTACAAAATTGCTTTTTTTGCTTATGGCAATGGCTAGATTGTGCATTGAAGCACTACCAATGGCTATTAAATGTATTCGTTGCATGGTTTGTGAATTGTATATTTTTTTCGTATTACTGAGGTCAAACTATTGCGAATGACAAAAGTACAAAAAAAATAACAATAAGCCTATTCATGAATTTTATCCGAATATGTTTGAAAAGCATACACCACTTGCCTACTGCGAAATGAGTAGCTTTAATAATTCAAAAAGTAGCCATTTATTGTTTGATAATTCTGAAAACAGTATTGTTGTCGGTGTTTGGTAACTTTAAAAAATAAATTCCTGAGTTCAATTTTCGAATATCAAGTTTATCGTTACTTTCAACCTGATTGTTATCCAAAATTCTACCAGCAATATCATAAATTAAAACCTGAGTTGTTCCGGTTACTCCGTTTATGCTTATAAAATCCGAGCTTGGATTTGGGGAAATTGTTATAGTAGGTTTGTCGATGTTAGGAATTCCTGTATTGTTGGTAAAATGTGCTATTTGGCCATAATCGCCCGAAATCCAACCATTATTTTCGTCCCAGAAAACCACATTGAACATATCGTATTGAAAAGGAACTTGCATAGGCGTCCATGAGTCTCCTCCATTCGTTGTTTTCAAAATATATTCATTCGAAGTTCCTGATAAAGAGCTTCCAAAATAGCACACATTTGCATTGAGAGCATAAATCGATCGGAACTGCGACTCCTCATTTTGATTTGTATTATTAAGCTTTGTCCAGTGTGCACCTCCATCAGTTGTTCTCATTAATAAAGCATTTCTCCCTACAAGCCAACCATGCAATACATCCGAAAAATAAATTGCTTTTGCTAATCCAATATTGGTTGCTTGTGTTGTCCAGCTTAAGCCTCCATCGGTTGTATGAAGTATATCGGTGTTTGAACCTGAGGTTGATGCAGAAGCGCCAAACATCCATCCATTCAATGCATCTACAAAATAATAAAATCCTCCTACAGGATTAGTAATTCCATTAATTACATCCCAATTGGTGCCACCATTTGTTGTTTTGTAAATTTTAAAACTACCATAAAGTGAATTGTAAACGGATGCCCAACCGGTAGTGTTATTGGCAAACTGGACTTGCATTCCCGCATCGCCACACGCTGTGAGGTCTTTCTGATATAAAGCCAAGTAATAGGAACCTGAACCATCCGTAAGCGTATTAACTCCCAAACTTTTATCGGCACTCAGAAAACCATTGGCTGTCGATGTCCCAAATCCACTAAGTGTGCCATTGGAAGAGATGAATATAGAACTTGTCCCATTTGGCATAGCTTCGTTATTTACGGTATAATTTGTTACATTTGTTATGCCTGTTGCGCCAATTTTATACTGAGCGCGTATCCATGCTGCAGATGTACTTCCAATTTTCACAGCATGCAGCTGCCAAATTCCCATCATGTCGTCGGCAGAATATGTTGTGTTTGTAACAACCTTTTGCATAACATTTAAACTGTAACCGCCGTTTTGCGATTGAGTTATATAGATGGTTTGCTTATCAGCGCTCATAAAGCCATGCATATCACTTCCGTTAGATGTAAGTATTCCGTTGGAAGATAATAAACTTGAAAAATTACGTGTTGATTGATTGTTGTTGGGCCCAAATGCGGTTGTGGTTCCATTACCAGCAGCATCCATAATTGTAGTTCCATATATCCAACCTGCATTGGCATTGGTCTGTATGGAATGTAGCTGCCAGGTTCCTTGCAAATCGGCTAATGAATAGACTGTGGTTGAATTTACTTTTTGCCATACAAAAAGGTTGTTAGCACCTCCGCCATCGGTATTGGTCAGAATTACCAGGTTTTTATCGGAACTAATAAAACCATTCATATCATTGCCGGAAATAGTAATTACGCCTTTAGGCGAAACATCTCCTGGCGAAGTAGAAGTTCGTGTAGCTGTTTGAGTGCCACTGTTTGTAATGTTTGTAATAGTTGACGTAGAAGATCCATTGGCAGCAATGGTTGTAGTTCCAAAGCCAATCCCATTAAACACGTTACCATCAGTAGGATTGTCAATATAAATTCCGTGAACTTGCCAGGTGCCGGTTAAATCGCTAGAGTTGTAACTTACTGAAGGAACAAGTTTTGGAAAATCTTTTTTAGTCCAATCAGCGCCTGCATTTGCCGTTTGATATAACGTAGCTCCATTTGGATTATCTAAACTACCGTAGGTTTTCAGAGCCCAACCGTGAGTTGCATTTGGCCAACTCATTGTTAACCCAATGTCAGATGGGTTACACATTTGCAAATCAGAAGGAAATGGAGTTACTGCAATCCAATTTGTGCCAGCATTTGTGGTGTGAAGCAATTTACCGCTTGCTCCACAGGCAATCCATCCTTCGGTAGCACTTACAACTTGCATTTTACCTAAAATTTCAGTACCTAACGGACTCGTTTGTTGAATCCACTGAGCATTTAATGCACCTGAATAAATAAAAATTAACAAAAAAAGAGTGATAATAAGTAAATGGTTGGACTTTTTCATTTCATTTCATCAGTGATTATCGTGCTGATACCGCACGTCTAACATTTTTAACTATATGTTTAGAAATCAAGAAATAAAACTAAGATATCTGTTGGGAAAGGCGGTGTAAATATCCGATATTTTTTTAGCGTATTCGTTATTTATTATGTTAATAATATGTAATGAACAAATATTAGTTGATTTTTTCAGCTCAATCGTAAGAACAAGGCCAAAGTATGGCTGTTTTCCAACTTAAAATATGATTTGACAGTTGAATGTTTTTTTGTATTTTTGCGGTAAATAAT
>CAIWIS010000397.1 GCA_903912795.1 uncultured Bacteroidales bacterium | reverse complement strand
GTCAGATGCGCAAATTACGCAAGAAATGAAGATGATAAAGGATATGGGAGCCAATTTTATAAGGTTAGGACATTATCAGCAATCGGAATTGGTGCTCGACTTGTGCGACGAATTAGGTTTGGTGGTTTGGGAAGAAATTCCTTGGTGTAGAGGCGGTTTAGGAGGTAAGGTTTATCAGCAACAAGCCAAAAGGATGCTCCAAAATATGATAACCCAACACCGAAATCATCCTTCAATTGTACTTTGGGGCATGGGGAATGAAAATGATTGGCCGGGCGATTTTGCTGAATTTGACAAAGACAAAATCAGAACATTTATGAAAGAATTACACGATTTGTCGCATTCGTTAGATTCCACCCGTGTTACATCTATCAGGCGTTGTGATTTTTGTAAAGATATTATTGATGTGTATTCTCCTTCGATATGGGCGGGTTGGTACAGAGGTGTTTATACTGATTATTTAAAAGCAAGCGAAACTGAAAAAAACAAAGTAAAACACTTTTTGCATGTGGAGTGGGGTGGCGATAGTCATGCTGGCCGAAACTCTGAGCATCCAACTTACGGACTCGATAGAGTAAATCCGAGTCAGAGTGCCGATGAACGAGCAGGCGATGCAACCTTAAAAGGTGGTACACCACGCGTTTCGAAAGATGGCGATTGGAGCGAATCATATATGGTTGAATTGTTTGATTGGCACTTGAAGGAACAGGAAAAAATGCCTTGGTTGACTGGCACAGCAGCTTGGGTTTTTAAAGATTTTTCCACTCCATTACGACCCGAAAATCCTATTCCATATATGAATCAAAAGGGAGTTGTGGAACGTGACTTGACACCAAAGGAAAGTTATTATGTTTTTCAATCGTATTGGGCACAAAAACCAATGTTGCATATTTACGGTCATTCATGGCCAATACGATGGGGAGCTGAAAACGAGATTAAAACCTTCAAGGTGTTTTCAAATTGCCCCAAAGTGGAATTAATTTTGAATGGTAAAAGTTTAGGGGTAAAACAACGGGTAACTGACGATTTTCCAGCAGCAGGGCTGCGCTGGGATGCTGCACCACAAGTAGGTAAAAATACACTTAAAGCCATTGCTACTGTAAAAACCAATACAAAAAAAGACAGTATTTTAGTTGATGAAATATGTTTTGAATATCAGACAGAAAAATGGGGTAAAGTATCTCAGATAAGTTGTAAAACGATTCCTATTTCGGAAAGCGAAATGTGGGTAGAAGCTCAACTCTTAGATTCCAAAGGAGTAAAATGCCTCGATGCTCGTGATTATATTGAATTTGATATAGTTGGTGATGATGTACTTTTAATTAATCAAGGAACTGCAAGTGGTTCGTCAAAAGTTCAGGCTCAAAATGGACGAGCTCGAGTTAAAGTAATATTAAAGGGCAAAAATAGCATTGTGTCAGTGAAGTCGGCTAAAGCTAAAACTCAGTTGGTGAAAATTTAATTAATTCATTCATCATTCATCATGAAATCTCAAATTTTAAAATTATAATTCAATCGTTTTTTAGCTTTTGAATAATTCAATTTTTTATGTTTAAAAACATATATCGTAAAAAAGTGCTTCAAAAATTTTGCTGTGAATATAAAATGTCCTACTTTTGGTCGACCAATTAAACTGGTCGACCAATTAATAGCGTCGAATAATTAGTTATTGATTTGATAATAAATGCATTATATTTAATTTTGTAATAATACAACCATAAATATCTTTAATTTTAATTTTTTAAATACATGAAAAAAACAAGTAAATTATTTCTCTGGAAATCATTGCTCGGTTTTGTAATTCTAATTACAAGTACAGCAAGTTCATTTTCGCAGATGAAAGTGTCAGGAACTGTTACCGACGGTAACAAAGATCCACTTATTGGAGTAACAGTATTGGTGAGTGGCTCAAAATCTGGTACGATTACCGATTTTGATGGAAAGTATTCCATTCAGGTGCCTAACAACAAAGTATCCATTGCATTTTCGTACATTGGTTACAAAACCGTATTGAAAGAGGTTGGAAATTCAACTGTTATCAATGTAGTTTTGGAAGAAGATGCCAAAGAAATGGACGAAGTAGTAGTTGTGGCTTATGGAACACAACAAAAATCGCATTTAACAGGCGCTATCGCAAAACTTAAAAATGATAAGTTAGACGAGATTCCAGTTGCCAATATTGAACAAGCATTACAAGGTAAAATGGCCGGTGTTCAAATTATGAATACAAATCCAGAAGCTGGCGAAGCAGCACAAATACGTGTTCGTGGCATGGGTTCGATAAGTGCCAATGTTTCACCATTGATAGTTATCGACAATGTACCAACTCCTGATGGACTTTCAGCAGTAAGTATGGGCGACGTTGAATCTATTGAAGTGTTGAAAGATGCTTCATCATCAGCTCTTTATGGTTCGCGTGCTGCAGGTGGTGTTATTTTAATTACAACCAAAAGCGGAAATGTGAAAAAACCTAAGTATAATTTTAAAATGTATACAGGTATTCGTCAAGCATTGAAAATGCCTGATATGCTTTCGCAAAAAGAATTGATGGAACTTTATATGAATGAAGCCGACCTTCGTAGAATGGATCCACTAGTAGATGGCTCAGCTACTACCATGAAGTACAATATGATGACAACAGGTGATCAGGCAGCCTATTTAATTGAAAAATACTTTGCCGACGCCCCTACTGATTGGGTTGGAGATGCTTTGCGTCCTTATGGAACAAACAATAATTATCAGTTAAGCGCTTCGGGTGGCGATAAAAACCTGAAGTATTATATATCTGGTAATTACACGGGCGAAAATGGCATTATGAAAAACAGCACCTACGATAAATATACATTTAGAGCTAAATTGGACGCTGCTTTATCAAAAAGTATAACAGTAGGTTTCAGCTTGTCGCCTACATTTAGCCGCAAAGAAAACCCGGGAGTTGATTTGAATAATTATGGTCGTTATCCAACTTGGCTACCTATCCGACATAACGAAGCCACTGCAAATTTAACGGGAAAAAACATTGGCGATTATGCAACACAATCCGATTTCAATGGAACCATCATATCAGGTGAAGGGTTAAACGGAGAAATATGGAACATTACAGGAGCAAATCCAGGTGGATCTAGCCAACAAAATCCTACTTCTATTCGCGAACGGATTCAAATTTTTACCGATGATTATCGCTTGCAAAGCAATGCATATATTTCGGTTAATTTAATGAAAGATTTGGTATTTAAAAGCTCAAATAGTGTTTATCTGGCTTATAAAGAGTACAATAAAAAACAAAAAACATCTGCCCAAACATTTGGTGCCCCTAACCAATTGGATAGGTTAATGAATTTACGTACAGAATTACTAACTGAAAACACTTTGAATTATACTAAAAAGATAGGCAGTCATGAAATAGGAGCATTGGCTGGTTTTACTTTACAGAAAACGGGTAGTAAGTTTAATAAAATGGTAGGAACAAACTTTCCTGATGAAGATTTACTCTCGTTTAATATGTCAACATTTATATTGGTTGATAATCCGTCGACAGGTGTAAATGGCTCTACCAGTTATTATTATACCGAAGCATTAATGTCCTATTTGGGTCGTATAAATTATGCTTACAAAGGGAAATACTTAGGTTCGGTAAGTATGCGTGCCGATGGTAGTTCAATTTTTGCTGCCGGACATAAATGGGGTACTTTCCCTGCCGGATCTATTGGTTGGCGAGCTTCTGAAGAAAGTTTTATGAAAGAACTTACGTGGCTGTCAAACCTTAAATTTCGTTTGAGTATGGGCTTAACAGGGAACAATAAAATTCCTCAATATGCCTATATGAATTTATTGAACACTAATAATTATGTAACTGGTTTAGGCACTACTAATAACCCCAATGCTACAATTGGAACAATACAATCAGGTTTATCGGCTAATGGTTCATCACTTGGAAATCCGGATATTACCTGGGAACAAACCAGCGAAACCGATTTAGGAATTGATATTGGATTATTTAATAGCCGTGTGAATTTAACAGTCGATTTGTACAATTCGTACACCATTCAACTCTTATTGCAACAACCTGCTATGTTCATTACTGGCCATCAAATGTTTTGGAATAATATAGGACGAGTAAACAATAAAGGACTTGAACTTGAACTAACAACGACCAACTTTGATACAAAAAATTTTAAATGGAAAACTTCGGCTAATTTCTCTACAAACAAAAACACCCTTATCAGCTATGGCACACAGGACCATGTAGATAATTTTGGTGAACGTAGTGAAGTATATCGTGCCATTGTAGGGCAACCTGCCATTCAGTATTTTGGATATAAGAGTGCAGGCGTATGGACCACCTTTGAGGAAGTGGCAGCAGCAAAAGCAGTTACGGATATAAATGGCGTTACTTTTAACTATACCAAATACGCACCTATTGTAGGAGGTTTAAAAGTGGAGAATACCAATGGCGATAATGCCATTAATACCGACGACCGTGTAGTTTTAGGTTCACCTTTTCCTGATTTCACATGGGGTATAACCAATACATTCACTTACAAACAATTCGATTTGAGTTTTATGTTTCAAGGTGTGCAAGGAGGTATGTTGATAAATGGTAATATTAATTACAACGAACAACTGCGGACCAATATGGCTTATGTGAAAAATAGATATTTAAGTCCAAACTTCCCTGGCGATGGTAAAACAGTATATGGAACTACTACCAATGGCGGTGATCTTATGTTGAGCGACTATTGTATGGAAGATGCATCTTATGCTGCCTTACGCGATATGTCGTTTGGTTATAGTTTACCTACTAAATTAGCCAAAAAAATCGGTTTAAGTGCAGTAAGAGCCTATTTCTCTGGTCAAAACTTATTGTATTTTATGGGTTCAAATTATAGAGGAATAAATCCTGAAGCCCGCAAAGAAAGCAATAATGCTGCTGATCAGGATTTCTCGCCAAATCCGCAGGACAACAATAATAATCCATTGCGAGATGGTTATCAACGTGGAGCTTTCCCATTGAATAGAACTTATACAATTGGCTTCGACTTAACTTTTTAATCCACTAATTGCTTAAAATTACAAAAAATGAAAAAAATAAAATATATTATAACCGTTTTGTCAGTACTATTCACATTAAGTGCTTGTGAAGATATACTTACTGACAAACCCGAATCGGTATTATCGCAGATTGACTTTTACACCAACCCTACTCGTATCAATTTAGGTATAATGGGTTGTTATGCCGGCATGGCCAATGTAACAGCTGTAGAATGGAAATTTACCGAGTTCAGAAGTGATAATACCTGCAATGCAAACACAGGTTCAGGTTCAGGCGAAAGGGTCGATATTTGTGATATTGCCTTTTTTCGCCCATCGTCCAGTATGCCCATGATCAAAGATTATTGGTACCGAATATTTCAAAATATTTCAAGTATCAATGCTGTTTTGCCATCTGTGGTTGATAATAAATACGTTACTATCGAATCGAAACGTGCTCAGTTCGAAGGTGAATTGCTTTTTATGCGGGCTTATCATTATTATACCCTGGTAAATCTTTTTGGCGATATGTTTAAAGTAACTAAGGTAATTGGGCCAAACGAAGCTAAGAAAATTGTTCGCAGTCCGGTAAGTGAAATTTACGACGAAATAATTATCCCCGATTTGATTAAAGCTGCCGCTGAAGCACCAAGTAATTATACTATAGCTAGTGATAAGGGAAGAATTACTAAATGGGCTGCAAAAGCCCTATTAGCCAAAGTGTATATGCAATTGGGAGGACCTGACAATCTGGCGTTGGCAAAACCACTATTACAAGAAGTGATGGCAGCAACCGATTTTGGCTTACTTACCGATAAAGGAACTTCTACAAGTGCTTTTGCTAATATCTTTAATGTAGCTAATGAGATGAACAAAGAAATTATTTTTGCTGTACGCTACTTAGGTGGAACTTCGGGCATTGGATCTCCTTTTTGGACTAATTTTGCACCAGATGGTTCAGCTAATATTTTCCTTAAAATTGGCACTCCCGAAGGCAATAATAATCCAACGTTAGAAATAATGAGCCTTTTTGCTTCGGATGTGAAAGATACACGTTCGGCAGCTAGTTTTGGAACTTGGCAAAAAACTCCAACAACTTCCATTCCATATATCTCAAAATATCAGGATGCTACTATGTCGCAGTCCAAACAATCGGAAAATGACTGGCCTGTAATACGTTATGCTGATATCGTATTGTTATATGCTGAGTTGTTAGCGCAGGATCCGGCAGGATTTGCAACTGCTCATGTCGAAGTAAACAAAGTACGTGCCCGTGCAGGTGTTGATCCGCTACCAGCATTTACTTCTACCACCGAGGCTTTGGATGCTGTGTATAAAGAACGTAGATTAGAATTAGCTTTCGAAAATCAACGTTGGTTCGATTTGCTACGTATGAATAAATCGTACGACGACAGTAATAAAGCGATGAGCATTTTAAAAACACATCATTTTACTACTGATTGGACGCTACTTTATTCAAAATATAGTCCTATTTTACCTCCAATCGAGAGTTTCTTTATCAACGACCGCTTGTTGTTGCCAATTCCACAAACCGAAATTGACACCAATAACGAAATGGTAATTAAAAATAATCCAAGTTATTAATTTATATAAATATATGATAATGAATAAGATATATAAAAATTATCAATTGCTGATAATTTCATTGTTAGTGCTGGTTAGTATAGGATTTGGGTCTTGTACCATGGACGATCCATTAACCGAAGTAACTCCCAAAACGCTGGATGAATTTAAAACACAAATGACTGCATATCTTGCCAAAGAGAAAATGATGGTAGATACTGCTAAAGTTGGTTATAATGTGAATAATTTCAAATCAACAACCGATTCAACAACTGTAAAAGCTCCATATCTGGCAGCTATTGTAGCTGCTCAGGCAGTTGTTAATGACCCAGCAGTTACTATTGCACAAATTGCAACTGCCGACAAATCGTTAGCTACACCAGGGAAGGCTTTTTGGGCCGCAATTTGGATAACCGACCGTAGACAGTTGAATGATTCGATTGTGGCTGCTTCAGCCCTGAATGCAGCAACTCTTGAAGGTACTGAAGGAGGACAAGTATTGTCCGATGCAAAAGTTGCATTTACAACAGCAATTTCAAATGCAACTAAAGCACGTGGAACAACCGCTTTATCGGCATTGCAAATTAAATTAGCTGGCGAAGCACTTACCACTGCCAAAAAAGCTTTTGTTTCGGCAATAACGCCATTGGATTTCAATACGTTTCTGGCAAAATCGAAAAGCTATGTAGCTGAACAAAAATCCAAAGTTGAGGCATCGGTGGCCGGATACAACATGGGTGAATATGTAACGCTTACACGCACCAATTATCTGATAGTGGTTCTTGCAGCCAACGATTCGGTAAACAAATCAGGTATTTCACACACGGGTATTTCAAAAGCTATAACTAATATGATAGCTCCGAAAGCAGCTTTTGTACCATTCGTTGCTGATCACAGACCTCTGAATGATACTATTATTATAGCAGAAACTTTAAATCCAACATTTGTGGTTGGCACAGCTAAAGGACAGGTTGTAACAGCTGCCAAAACTGCCTTTACAAATGCGATAACAGCAGCGAAAACGGCTCGCGAAAATGTAACACTTACCGAAGGACTAACAAAAGCAGCCCGTTTTAAAATGGGTCAGGCCATATTTACGATACAGGCAAGTATTGTGTTGGGCGATTTGATTATTGATAGTAATACATTAAAAGCAGCTACACCTATTGGTACTGCAGTAGGACAAGTATCAAGTGCAGCCAATTTTGTGTTCAATAAAGCAATTACGGATGCCACTGCTGTTCGAAACAATGGAGCAAGTACATACGCTCAAATGACAACAGCCATTGCAAGTCTTAAAGCAGCGACAAGCACATTTACAAATTCGATTAAAAAATAGTTTTTTTATAATCGCTGTTGGATAATTTCTTTCAACAGCGATTTTGTTTTTTAATATTATATATTCAAAGATGAATAAAATTAAATTCACTACACTTTTTGTTTTTGCATTTACAATTAGCACATTTGCTGCAACTTATAAAGTTGGTAATATTGTTGAGTACAACGGAAAAGTAAAGACTTTGCTGGCTGGTGACACTATTATGCTTGCCAATGGCGTATGGAACAATGCACAACTTGTATTTAAAGGCAAGGGTGAAGCTGGTAAAAATATCAGTTTAGTGGCTGAAACGCCAGGAAAAGTGTTTTTGCAAGGTAAATCTTGTTTAAATCTTTCAGGAAATTGGCTTAATGTATCTGGTTTGGTTTTCAAAAACGGATACACACCCAAAGAAGTGGTTATTGATTTTAGAACAAGCTCAAAGGATTATGCTTACAATTCGGTGGTATCAAACTGTGTAATTGATAAATTCAATCAACCGGTGAAAGATTCCATGGATCATTGGGTTGGAGTTTACGGCAAAAAAAATGTGGTTGAATATTGTTATTTTGGAGGAAAGAACAACGATGGAACAACTTTGGTGGTGTGGCCAAACGATTCAAATTCAATTAATAACGGTCATTTGATTTACCGCAATTATTTTGGAGCGCGACCACGATTAGGTGCCAACGGAGGTGAAAGTATCCGCATTGGAACAAGTCAGGTTTGTCATTTAAGTTCCGGAACAATTGTGGATGGCAATTATTTTGAGCATTGTAATGGTGAAGTGGAAGTGATTTCGAATAAATCGTGTGATAATATATTGGTTAACAATACTTTTTTCGAATGCGAAGGCAGTTTGGTGTTGCGACATGGAAATAATGTTACAGTTTCAGGTAACTGGTTTATTGGCAATGGCAAACCATATACTGGTGGCGTAAGGGTAATAAACGAAGGTCATAAGATTTACAACAATTTTTTCTATAAACTGGCAGGTGAAGATTTTCGATCGGGATTAACCATCATGAATGCCATACCTGATTCTCCTCCAAATGGTTATGCACCGGTAAAAAATGTGATTTTTGCTAATAATACATTTTACGATTGTGCATTTCCATGGGCTTTTGGGGTGGGTTTTGGCGAGCGAAATCGCACTGTTAAAGCTGAAAGTACTCTTTTGTTGAATAACCTGGTGTATTGCCCCAATACAAAAGACCTTGTAAAATATTACGACCAAACTGATGGTGTGCGTTTCGACAATAATATAATGATAAACAGTGCCGGAAATAGTTCGGACAAAGGAGCAGTATTAGGTGAAGCGCTTCAAACAAAAGTGAATGGTTACGACGCTGTTTATGCTACACTAAAAGCCAAGAAATTGCCTTATGTAAAGTTTGATATTCTTGGACAATTGCGTGGAGAAGCTGTTGTAGGTGCTTTTCAGAATAATGGTGAAAAACCAGTACTGGAATATGCTTCAGCAAAAAATTGTGGACCTTCGTGGTATAAAGCAACAGCCGAAAATGCTCAGAAAAAAACAATTCCTACTGGAAAAACGATAACAGTAGTAGCTGGAACTGATGTGCTGACTCAAGCTATAAAGAAAGCCGGAAACGGCGATGTGCTGTTGTTGTCGGCTGGTGAGCATATTATTACGAATAAACTTTCAATCAACAAAAGTATTACGCTGAAATGTGCTGATGAAAAGCTTAAACCAGTGATTAAACTAAAATCAACACGCGAAAACAATTCATTTTTCGAAATAGGAGCCAACGCCCGTTTAAATATTGATGGAATTGCCATGAATGGTGATAGCAAAGCACAGTACCCTGCAAAATATGTATTTGCATCGGGCAAAGAAGGTGCTGTAAACTATGCATTACATTTGAATAATTGCGATATTTATGACGTAAAAGTAGCTTCGGGCGCAATTTTCAAAGCCTATAAAACTTCGTATGCCGATTCAATTGTTATTAAAAATAGTATTTTAAGGGATTCGTATCGTGGCATAAGTTTAGCCGACGAAAAAGACGATATAGGAAAGTATAATGCTGAAAATTTGATTATTGACAATACTGTTTTTTCGAATATTGAGCAATTTGCCATTGATTATTACCGAGGCGGGAACGATGAATCTACACTTGGTGGCGCGTTGAAAATTGACCATTGTGTATTCGATAATGTGGGAATAGATGAAAAACAAACCATAGTGAAACTTACCCGAATAGTGAATGTTGCAATTAGCAATAGCATTTTTGCCAATTCGATGGTTAAAACAAGTGTTCGTTTGTATGGAAATAAAAATAGCCTGACAAACTGTTGTTTTTCAAGCTGTGCCGACCCTAAAGCTGAAAGTGGCGCAACCATTAGTAAGATGAATCATGAATCGGTGAAATTTGAAAAGAAAAGTTTTAATTTGGATAAAAAGTCAAAGTTGAAAGGGCTGGCATCTGATGGTGGAAATATTGGGTTGAAATGAAGATGAGACAACAGACGACGGACAACAGACAACGGATGTGGTGATGTGATGATGAG
>CAIWIS010000396.1 GCA_903912795.1 uncultured Bacteroidales bacterium | reverse complement strand
TTAAATTGGCCTGCTCGTTTATTTTAGGAGTGATATTAGTTGTTAAGTCTGATGCTAACTGCCAACTTGTTTTAACCCTGAATCCATCAACAGTAATACGTTGAGCAGCTTCAAATTGACGAAGAGCTACACCAGTTGGAATAATATCTGGTCCTAAAGCAAAAGGAGTTGTTAATGCTGGAGTTGCAACCAATGGGCCTAAGGTTGGAACTGTTGGTTCAGTTAAAAAATTATCACCAGCTTTAAAAACATAAAGACTTACTTTATCATTCTCAATACCATTAAGAATTTGGTATTTCACAACAAATAAATAAGTTTCGCCAAAATTTAAAAGAGCATTTGGTAAACTGTCCTGAGCTAAAGAAGCATTGAATGAAAACCCTATCTGCATTTTTCCTGAAACAGGTTTAATAAAGGTTCTGGCTCTAAACGATGTATTAGCTAAAGGATCAAAATAATGAAAAAAGTAACCTCCAAAACCTGTGTTTGCTGTTGCATTTACCAAAAATGAAGTATAGACAGTACCTACTGCTTGAGCAGTAAACAGTTTATTCAAATCCTGACCTGTATTATTGACTCCTGCCGAAAGACCAATATTTGAACCCACATAACCAGCAAAAGTCAAACCCGGCGAAGTAGTTAAAATAGGATTTGTTGTACCGCTATGAACATTCCAACCTTTTGTAGTTAGCAAATCACCTGCTGTGTAATCAAAATCTTCAGTCAATAAAGGCGCTTGTGCAAACGTAAAACTACTAACGCACAAAAATACGAATAAGTAAATCTTTTTCATGATGTTTAATTTTTAAAATTATTAATTTATATTTGAACTATTATAATTGTTAATATTTAGTTAATTAAAGAACTTGCCGTTTATTATTTTGCAGTCATTCATCATAACCTTCCCTTTCGAAATCACATCAGTTAGCGTAAAATCCTTATCGAAAAAGCAAAAATCTGCATCGTAATTAATAGCAATTTTTCCTTTATGTGGCAATGATAGATTTTTTGCCGGATTAGTAGTAATTAATTTAAATGCATCGCTGATTGACATTCCAACTTCTTGAATTAATAGAATAACTTGCTTTAAATTCAAATCAATCGGCGCTTTATACAGATATTCGATATTGCCATTTTCGTCTTTTTTTGCCATGCCGGCATTTCCATCGCTACTAAAGGTGATATTTTCGATAGATGCTCCTTTTTCTAAAGCATAAAGAACTTGTTTGTATGGTGCATCATATTTTGTTCCACCAGTCGAGATATCAATCATTCCGCCCAATTTGGCAAATTCGATGGCTTGTTCAAACAATGCTTTCGTTCGTCCAACATGCGTAGGCGAAATGTGACGAATAGGGAAATGATGCTTTTTTACCAAATCGAGTAAAATATCCATGCGGCTTTCGAGTGCACCCAAATGAATATGAAGTATTCCACCTTTTCCTGATGTCAAACCACCAACATGCACTTCGCGGAGTAATTTCAACAATTCGTTTTCGGTCGGGAATGAACCACGTTCGTCGCTAATTGCTATTTTACACCCTATCACTTTGTCGATAAATACCATATCCTCGAGCACACTGTTTAGCATTGTTTTAGTAGGATATCCAAAATAACTAGTTAGCATATAAGCACTTACGTCTTGCTGCTCCAAACCTTTTACTTTGGCATACAAACCTTGCAATGTACGTGTTACGCCATCGGTTCCAAGCATTCCCATCACGGTAGTTGTTCCACAGGCAATAAGCTCATTTACGCTTATCTCGGGTGTCATCGATGCAAAGGCATGTTTCCCACCTGCACCTGTTAAATGTATGTGTTGGTCGATAAGTCCGGGAGTTACCATTTTTCCATCTGCATCTATTATTTCAGCAAAATCGGAACTTATTTCAATTTTATCCTCGATGGCAAGTATTTTTTCTCCACCAATTAAAATATCTTTTCGACCAAGATATTCAGGTGCATAAAGCTCAGCGTTTTTTATTATTTTCAACATATAATTGTATTTAGAAGATAAAATGATAAATAAGCATGAAAATCAATACAGAAGTCAAAGGAATCAAATTTCGTTTGGCCAATTGGTAAGGTGTAATTCCAGCAATTTCGGCAGTTGCAATAATTACTCCAGCTATAGGCGAAGTTGCTCTACCTAAACTAGATGACAATTGCATTGGTAAAATAATACTTGCACTGTCGGCGCCCATTTTCAATGCAATTCCTGGTACTAAAGGCCCAAAAGAGAAAAATGAAGCATTACC